>JAQXRL010000365.1 GCA_029218505.1 Eubacteriales bacterium
ACCATTCCTGGAAAAAGGAGGACGTTCATGAACGCAAACAAAGACAGAGACGAAGCGAAAACAACGCTCCAAAGGCGACTGAAGCGCGCAATGATCGTCGCCGTCCGGTTGTTGTGCTGTTCCGCGATTTTGGTGTGCGTCATTTGGCTGGCCGCTTTGTTGTACGAAGACGTGCAAATTGAAAAGACGACAAAACAGACGCAAGCGCTGTTTGGAGAGGACGGAACGTCGCCTAGCCCCGTTCCCCAAGAGACGCAAAGTGCGCCCCAAGAGACGCAAAGCGCGCCCACAGAGACGCCTCGGGCGCAGGAAACATATTGGCCGGCGACGACATTGGACGCGGCGACAGGTTGGGGCCAGGAGGAAACGCTGCAAACCGTCATGCCGGAACTCTCTCCAAGGCCGGCAAACGTGAGCCGGTTTGAGGCGCTGTACGCGGAAAATCCGGATGTGATCGGCTGGTTATGGGTGGGAGAAAATATTTCCCTTCCTGTGGTGCAGCGAGATAACGAATACTATCTGGAGCATGATTTCAATGGAAACAGCCGCGATGCCGGAACGCTCTTTCTGGATGAAAAAAACAAGATTTGGCCGGTAGACGAGAATCTGTTGGTGTATGGCCACAATATGCGCAATGGAAGCATGTTTGGCAAGATGGGAGATTATCGGAAACTGGATTATCTAAAACAGCATCCAATGGTGCGCTTTCAGCTGATTTATGAGGAAGAGGCGTTTGCATACGTGGTCATTGCCGCGTTCGATTGTTCCGCAACCGTGACAGATCCGCAGTATTTCAAGATCAACCGTCGAAATTTTGCGGACGAAGCGGAATATCAGGCCTATCTTGACGAGATCGCGGCATGGTCGATTTATGATATTCCGATCGATGTCAACGTGCAGGACGACCTTCTGACGTTGGTGACCTGCAGCTACAACCAGGGAAATGGAAGGTTCCTGGTCATTGCGCGAAAGATTCGAGAGGGAGAGACGGAGGATGGCATGAAAATTGCCATGCAGGAAGCCAGCAAGCGATGAACAGCGCGCCCCGAGGAAAGCTTGGATTCCTCGGGGCGCGCTATCTTGCTGCGCGAAATGATCCGCTGTTTGGCGCGCTGGATTGGGGCCGTCCTAAGGAAGCGGGTTCATCATTTGCACGATGGCAAATTTGGTGGCAATGCCTTGGCGCGTAAACATGATTTCATGCTCGCTCATGTAATTTGGCTCATAGCCGGAAGCATGTAAGTTCCTTGTGCAATATCGCAGGGCAAATCCGCATTGCTGAAAATAGTCAAGCGAGGCATCAAAGAGAATATCATCATCTGTTTTGAAGTAAATTTCACCGCCGGGAACCAAAAATTCCCGATATTGCGTCAATTGGCGGGGATGGGTCAGCCTTCTTTTTTCATGGCGGGACTTCTTCGTCCAAGGATTACAAAAGTTGATATAGATGCGCTCCACGCAATCCTCCGGAAGAATATATTGAGAGATATACATGCAGTCGAAGGGCGTCAGCCGCAGGTTGTCAACGGGTGCATCTCCATAGGTGTTTTGAATAACGCGGTTTGCGCGGGCCAGCATATCGCTGATTTCATCCACCGCCAGAAAGTTTATTTGGGGATTGGCCTTGGCCATTTGGGAAGTGGAGATGCATTTGCCGCAGCCCAGCTCCAGGTGCAAGGGCTGTTTCTTGGGAAACAGGCTGCGCCAGTTCCCGGCAAACGAAACGGGATCTTGCACAAAAAAAGGACAAACGGCCAACTCATCCGGTCCCCAACTCTTCTTGCGAATGCGCATGCCATCGCCTCCTTACAGGATTCCCAAATGGGACAGCAGGATTTTTACGCCCAGCAGAACCAGAATGGCTCCACCCACGAATTCCGCTTTGGATTTGTATCGTGTTCCAAAGACGCTGCCAACCTTTACGCCCACCATGGACAGGACGCAGGTTATGATTCCGATGCAGCACACCGCAGGCACAACAGCGACATCCAGGAACGCAAATGTAACGCCTACCGCCAAAGCATCAATGCTGGTGGCAATGGCTGGAGCAAGCATGGCGCGGAAAGAAATCGAACTGGCCATGGCTTCGTTTTCCTCCTTGGAAAAGGCTTCTCGAATCATGTTCAGACCGATCAGCGCCAGCAGCGCAAAGGCAATCCAGTGATCGATCTTATCAATATAACTGGAAAACTGAGAGCCAAGCAGATAGCCCATGAGCGGCATCAGCGCCTGAAAGCCGCCAAACCATGCGCCTACGACGCCGGCGCTCTTCAGGCTGATTTTTTCCATGGACAGTCCCTTGCAAACGGACACTGCGAAAGCGTCCATGGATAGCCCGATTGCCAGGATTAGCAGTTCCCAAATTCCCATATTCATTCCTCCCGAACCTTTTGCCGTCATTCTCATGCCAACAAAAAAGACGCACGTGCGAAGAAGACCGCACATGAGTCTCGTTTTTCAAGACAAGCCAGGCCAAAGGCCGGCGTGTTGGCTTGCCACGCGAAGGCGCAAACTACTCCCTCATGAATGGATATACATGAAATCGCAAATCTTGTCGCGTTGTGTGCCAACGATTTTGCAAACGGAACCGCATAGGCGGAGGGACGGTTTTGGAATTTGGTTCGTTGGCCTGGGACGATTTTGCGATGTATAAAATAATATCATAGTGCTTGTGGATGTGTCAACCACAAACTTGCGCATTTTCCTGGGAAATCCGCGGAACCTCTATGTTGAAGGTATGCAAAAGCCCGGGATCTCATGCGCAAAGCGGAGCGCCGGAACAAAAGAAATAGAGAGAATAGACAGGCAAAAGGCGACGGGAACAAAATCCCGTCGCCCATGGATGCGTCAAATCTCCGGTTCTTCTCGGGTGCTTTCCGCTGGTTGTGCGTCTGCGGGAAGTTCAGAATCTGCAACCGGCTCCTGCGCAGGGGCTTCCGGTGCGTCTTCCGGCAGAACGCCATCCTTCATGAAGCGATCGAACTGTTCAAAATCCAGCTTTTCCCGATCAATCAGCAATTTGGCCAAACCATGCAGCTGATCCATATGCTCGGTCAAAATGCGTTCGCTGCGGCGATATCCGTCCTCCACCAGGGCATGCACTTCTTCGTCGATGAGCGTGTTTACCTCTTCGGAGAAGCTGGAATTCTGCTGGGCAAAATTTTTGCCCAGGAAAACTTCGTGCTCTGTGCCCAGGAAAACCGGGCCGAGTTTTTCGGACATGCCGTATTCCGTGACCATTCCCCGCGCAATTTCCGTTGCGTTTTTGATATCGCTGGAGGCGCCGGTGGAGATGTCTCCCAAGACCAACGCTTCCGCGACGCGACCGCCCATCAGGCTGGCAATGCGGCCTCGCAGCTTGGCGGAAGTGACGTAGTTTATCTCTTCTTTGGGCAGATACATAGTGTAGCCGCCCGCCTCGCCTCTGGGGATGGTGGTGATTTCATGTACCTTGTCGCATTCGGGAATGTAGTAACTGACCAGCGCATGTCCGGCTTCGTGGTAGGCCACCAGTTTGCGATCCTTGTCGGTCACCTGCTTGGAGCGTTTTTCGGGGCCCGCCACAACCCGGGTAATGGCCTCCTCGATGGTGCGCATGTCGATTTCGGTGCGGTTGTTTCGGGCGGTGAGCAACGCGGCTTCGTTCATGACGTTCATCAGATCCGCGCCCGTAAAATAGGGCGTTCTGCGGGCAAGGATCTTCAGATCCACGTCCTTGGCCAAAGGCTTGCCCTTGGAGTGCACCTTCAAAATCTCTTCGCGGCCCTTTACGTCGGGGTAGTTTACCACCACGCGGCGATCGAAACGTCCCGGACGGAGCAGCGCCGGGTCGAGAATATCGCTGCGGTTGGTGGCGGCCATCACGATGACGCCTTCGTTGTGGGTAAAGCCATCCATTTCCACCAGCAGCTGGTTCAGCGTCTGTTCACGTTCGTCGTGACCGCCGCCCAGGCCGGCGCCGCGCTGGCGGCCCACTGCGTCAATTTCGTCAATGAAAACAATGGCGGGCGCGCTCTTCTTCGCCTGGTCAAACAAATCGCGCACGCGAGAGGCGCCTACGCCAACAAACATTTCCACAAAATCCGAACCGGAAATGGTGAAGAAGGGCACGCCGGCTTCCCCGGCAACCGCCCTCGCCAACAGCGTTTTGCCCGTGCCAGGCGGGCCGACCCGCACCCCGCCTGGAGGAAATGTAGCGCCCACCGTGGTGAAACGCTGGGGGTTGTTCAGGAACTGTACGATTTCCTGAAGTTCCTCTTTGTCCTCGTCGGCTCCGGCTACGTCCGCAAAG
>JAQXRL010000366.1 GCA_029218505.1 Eubacteriales bacterium
CATCATCAGTGCCACCGCTGCATACCACACCAGCCAGTGCCGCGCTTCCTCCGCCCGCAGCAAGTTTTCATCGTAATATACCGCCAGATCGAAATACGCGCCGCTTACGGATTCCAAGCCGTACTCATCCGGCGCCTGAAGGACGTTTTTCCCTGTCTGACAGGAATACAGCGCGCCTTCCCGACCGGCCGGCGCCAAACCCAGACATGCCGTTTCGTCCGCCACCGTGGTTTCCACGACGCGAAACAGTTCTGCTTCCTGCAAAACAAAATTGACAGACACCGTAACGCCATTTTTGTATACGCGCACGGGATAATGAAACAGATACCACGCGTTTTTCTCATTCTTCACCGCAAGCCGGAGAATGCGAATTTCATCCGACTGCACCGCATTGTGGGCTTCGGCAGCGATTGCGTCTTCTAAGCCCAACCGCTGGGAAAAATGCGCGCTGGCGCGGGTCATTCCTTCGTTGCTGTAAATCCTGTACTCATCGTACACCATAAAAACTTCCCGCAGTTCCGGATTGTAGCCCACCACTTCCCCAAGGCGTTCAATCCCTTCCCGGGCGTTTTGCACGCTGCCCAGCATCTTGTATCGCAGCAACTTGGTATCGCTTGCCAGCATGACCGCGCTTTTTCTGTAACGGTTTATCTGTTCATCCAAACGAATGCCCGCATATTCCAAACGGGTGCGCATCTGCGCCCGGACTTGTTCCGCACGGTCCGAGCGCAGAGCGTTGACCATCCATAAATTCAGGATCAGCATGGGGATCAACACACAGACATACGACATCAAAAATCTTCGAAAGATTCCCTTCTTTTTCCACATGTGTGTTCCTCCCCGTGCTTGCATCCACGCCGGGCGAAATGCACGCCCGGCGTATCGTCGTTTGTTTATGCGCCCGTCAACCGGTCATACGCCGCTTGTTCAATTTCCAGCAAGCGCGGCAGCTGCATGGAGTTCAGCGTGTTCAGGAAATCTTCCCAGCCCGCGTCGATGTCCGTCACGCCGGTGATGAACTGCGCGTGCATGGATTCGATGTACAGGCTGATGTCCGTATACAGAGACGTGCGCTCACTGCTTTCTTCCTCAGTATACAGCAATGACGGGAACGCGTCTACCTTTTGAATTTCCGAATTGCTCAGGCAATCCCTGGCAACCAGAATGCCCCAGCCATACAGCGGCAGCAGCGCTTCCAACTGTTCCGCGTTCGCCGCCATGGCCGCCGCGTGATACGTGCCGGCTGCCGGCAAATAGGGCGAGAACACTTCGCCGGGCGTCACCGCATTGTTGCGGTAATCTTCCGTGGAGGAATAGCCTTCCGGCTGATGGATTTTTACAACGCCGTATTCCTCCAACCCGGGAATATCCAGATGAACCATGTCGTAATTCATGCCTTCATATCCATATTTGCCCGCCAACTGACCGTCCTCCGAGAAGAAATAATCCATCAAACGGACAATCTCCTTGGCATATTCCGTCTTTGCGTTCAGCAGGAAGGACGGACGGGGATTGACATGACTGTTCTGGTATACGGTACGCTCTTCCAGGAAATCGCTTTTCAGCGCGCCCAGCCAATAGAAGTTCTGGTCGTAATCCAACGCCTTGCCTGCCGCTACGAAGGGCGCCCAGTCAAAGAACACACCCACGCGCTCCTCCGCGGCTTTGGCGCGGAATTCCTCGTCCGTCTGGATAAAGTTGTCGTGATCCAGCAGATTTTCGTTCCACAGATCCCGCATGTACTTCAAATAAGCCTTGTAGTTTTCCGTCGTCTCGCCCAGCACAACCTTGCCGTCCACGATTTCCAACAGATAGGTGCCGTTGGTGTTGGAAATGCCAAAGCAATTGATCATCAGGTTCTGCAAATGCATGGTAAAATGCGACATGGGGATTTCATCCGACGGATCGCCGTTGCCGTTGGCGTCCTGATCCCGGAAGGCGACCAGCACATTCTTCAATTCTTCCACGGAAGTGGGATATTCGAGGCCCAGGTTTTCCAACCAATTGCGATTGATCCAGGCGCGGTTGATGGTGCCCAGCGTGCTTTCGCCAATGCCGGCCACCGTGTAGATATTGCCGTCGGCGCTGGTGGAATACATTTCAAAATCCGGATACGCTTCCATCATCGCCTTGATGTTTGGCGCATACTGATCGATCAAATCGTTCAGCGGCAGGAAATAGCCCTGGCTGCCCAAGTCGGATACTTCCGCCAGGGACATTGCGTTGTCCATCACCAGATCCGGCAGAGAATCGGACGCCAGCATCAGCGTGAGCTGCGTTTCCCAGGCCTCTTCGTTGAACACGGTGCAGTCCAGGCGCAGCCCCAGGCGCTTTTCCACTTCCTGAATCAGCGTCATGCTGTTCCAATCCGTCGTGCCGGAGGAATGGGAAGCCACCGTAATGGTCACCACTTCGTCCGAAATCGGGTAGCCGGTGTCGTTAAACGCCAGCGCAGGCAGGCACGCCAGTGCCAGGAGCAGGGCCAGAAGCATTGCAAAGGTCTTTTTCACGGGTAATTCTCCTCCTTTGATAAAATAAAATTTTCTGCATCAACCCTTTACCGAACCGATCATTACACCTTTGGCAAAAAAACGTTGCAGCCAAGGATAAACCATCATCATCGGCAGGGTGGAAACCACAATTACGCCATACTTGATCTGGTTGGCGGCCTCCTGTTGGGCGTATAATTCCATGGCGGCCTCTGCGTCCGCCGTGTTGCTCAGCATGGCGGTAGCGGCCTGGCTCTTCAGCAGAATCTCCCGCAGAAACAACTGCAGCGGAAACAGTTTTCTGTCCTGAATATACACCATGGCGGTAAAATAGGAATTCCAATGCGCCACCGCGCAATACAACGCAATGACCACAAGAATGGGCTTTGACAACGGCAGCACAATATCCACAAACGTGCGAGCGTCGCTCGCGCCGTCAATGCGCGCCGCCTCATGCAGCGCCCAGGGAATGGATGTGCCGAAAAAGCTTCGGCAGACGATCAGGTTGTATACCGACACCGCGCCACCCACCAGCAAAATCGTTCGGGTGTTCAACAGCCCCATGGAGCGCACGTTCAGGTAATGGGGAATGATTCCGCTGTTGAAGTACATGGTAATCATAAAATACACCATCAGCGCGCCGCGCAAGGGCATATCCCGCCGGGAAAGCGCATAGCCGCAGGGAATCGTCACAAACAGATTGATCATGGTGCCCAGCACAGTATAAAACAGCGTGTTGGCATAGCCGGTCCAGATTTCCTGATATTGAAAAATTTGCCGGTAGCCCTGCAAGGTTACGCCCTTGGGCAACAGCAGCATTTCCCCCGATGCCACCGCCTTGGGACTGCTAAAGGACGCGGACAGAACAAACACCAGCGGATAAACGATCACCACGAAGGCCATCGCCAGCAATATGCCGTTGACCACCTCAAAGATTCTGTCCTCGCGGGAAGCGCGAACCTTGATTCCCGTCATCGTATCATCGCCTCCTACCACAAACTGGTTTCCCCAATACGGCGGGATATTGCATTTACCAACACCAGAATCAGGCAATTCGCCACGGAATTAAACAGTCCCGTCGCCGTTGAAAAGGAAAAATCGCTTTTCTCCAAGCCCATTTTGTACACATACGTGGAAATCACTTCGGAACCAGGAATGTTGGTGGCGTTTTGCAGCAGATACACCTTTTCGTATCCTACGCCCAGCACCGAACCGCATTGCAGAATAAACAGCACCACAATGGTGGGCACCAGTACCGGCAGGTTCACATGCATGATTTTCTGAACGCGGTTTGCCCCGTCGATTTCCGCCGCTTCCAGCAACTGGGGATCCACGCCCGCCAACGCGGCAAAATAGATGATGGCGTCCCAACCTGTGTTTTGCCAAATGCCGCTGATCACATAAATCCATTTGAATGCATACGGACTTTGCATAAACGCGATTTTTTCACCGCCCAACAATTGAATAATCCGGTTCACAACGCCGTTGGAAGGCGACAGAAACAGCGTCACCATGCCGCACACCACCACCACGGACACAAAATGCGGCGCATAGGAAATGGTCTGAAACCCTTTCTTCAATGCGGGCGACTTCATCTCGTTTACCATCAGCGCCAACACCACCGGCAGCGGAAAACTCAGCGCCAGGGAAAGCAGACTGATGGATAGCGTATTTTTCAAGATAATGGGAAACCAATAGGAAGAAAACAGGCGCTGAAAATTGTATAACCCCACAAAGCGGCTGCCTGCAACGCCCTTCATCAGCTTATAATCCTGAAACGCAATTACAATGCCGTACATGGGCTTATAGTCAAACAGCAATAAATAGAAAAATGCAGGCAGCACAAACAAAAACAACTGCCATCTCTCACGAATTTGCCGGAGAAGACTCTTTTGTCCCATGGGTTCCATCACTGCCTTTCGCCTTGTCTGCATCCATCCTATCTCCATTTTCCGGCTTTCGTCAAGCGCGCAAATTTTGACAACGCTCTTTTTTGCGGGTTCAAATTTGACTTTTCTCGCTTTTTGGGCAGTAGAAGACAAATATGCCGGTGCATCATCATCAGGATTCCGGCAAGATCGAAGATTGCAGACAAGAAAGAATCATCGGTGAAGCCGGAGCTATGGTCAACGCCCGGGAAGCGCATGCGACCGGCAAGCGCTGATTGCCCGCTGAAATTCCACCCTTCGCAAGACGTCCCACGCCAGATGCCGATTCGGGCGGCTCTTTTCCTTGCGCAGCCGCTACGGATATGCTTCCGATCGCAGCTTTTTCCTTCCTGCCGTGTCCACACAATATCCTCGCGCGCAGAAGGAGCGTTTCCCGCATCTGCATTTCAGGTTCGCAATCCGATCAAAAATCATCCGCGCACGTTCGCCTCTGCGATCTCTAATTTGCCTCCTTCGCTGATGGTTCTCAAGATTGTTCGATCTCCGTCCGATCCTTCCGCAGACCGTCTGCGTCTGTCTTTCATCCTTTGGCGCAATTCCAATCTGATCTTCCGTATGTGCAGGCGGTTCCTTGTATCATATTTTCGCCCTGTCCCTCTGGCACGACGGACGGGCCGTTTCCATTCCCGTCAAAGAAGCGTTCTTTTTGGGAAACCGCGAAAGCTTTGGCCTCCACCAGTTTCCTGAACGAAACCCCTGCGAGGCGTGTTTGTTCGCCGAATAGGCGTGACCTCATTCAGCTGGGCATGACAAAAGGCATGGAGCCAC
>JAQXRL010000367.1 GCA_029218505.1 Eubacteriales bacterium
AACCATCCGAGCCGATGCGGAATTCCGTATGCGAAATACCCAAGGTGATCTGAAGAGCATCTAACGCACGCGGCACTTCCTTGTAAACAGATGCCAGTTGCTCTTCGGTTAGATCAGAAGGCTCCATATGTCCTGTCTCAATGAAATGCGGAGCATTGGTCGTGAATTTCTTTGTAACGGCAATGACATGATGCTGACCGCCATAGGAGACACTTTCGCAACTGTATTCCGGGCCATGGATAAACTCCTCTACGATAGCCTTTTTCTCAAAGGATTGCGCTGCCGATTGCCGTATGGCGTCTGCAACTTCCTGTATACGCTCCACTTTCATGATACCGCGACTGCCACTGCGATCCGTAGGCTTTACGATCATGGGAAATTGCATTCCTTCGGGGCACACAAACTCCTGGCCAAGGGCAACCAAACAATGTTTCGGAACACATATGCCCGACTTTTGTAGCGCTTCACGCATCTGAAATTTGTTGGTGCAAGGGCCGATGCTTTCTGGCGAATTGGCAGGAAGCCCCAGTGCATTGGCAACATAGTTTACCGTTACGCCGGCGAGGTCAGAAGAAATGGTACAAACCGCATCCGGGCGAATCTGGCGGCATTTTTCAAGGATGGCATCCTTTTCCACAATGCTGATGGGGTAAAAAAAGTCAGCCGTTCGCTCCCCGATATCTCCGGATTTCCAGGCAAAGACGTGTGTTTCATATCCCATTTCCTTCGCCTTCAGAATCAATGGGTTTTGAAGGTAGGATGCACCTATGATTGCGATTCTGCGCACTGACGCTCACCTCTGTTCTGATCCGATGCATTAAGCGCTGTTCTGACGATGTAAAGCGGTCTATGTTTGACTTCCATGAAAATATTTCCTATATAGATGCCAACTATGCCAATGCTCATGATGATCAGTCCGCCCATTAAGAAAATTGCGGCGATGGTGCTGGACCAACCTGGTACAATATGATACATGAAATATCTGACCACAATGGTCAGAACCACGATGAACGAAATTAGTGACATAACAGCACCGCCCATGGCAGTCAGCCGCAGAAGCTTGTCCGATTGTGATGTAAGAATTTCCATAGCTGCACACATGCGTTTTTTGAAGTTGTAGCTAGATTTCCCTTCAAAACGTTCGCTGTGGTCTACATCAATTACACCCTGTCGGAATCCCATCCATTTGATATAAATAACAAAGGCGCGATGCAGCTCTCTCATCTTGCAATATTGATGAATTACCTGACGACTGGAAATGCTAAAATTACACAGTGCAGGATCATACTTGCCATCCGTTGCGAAGGAATACAGCTTATAGAAACAATTCGAGACAAAAACTTTCAGCGGTGAATCCTTGCGAATCTTTCGGCGCGCAAAAACAGCATCGTATCCTTCCTGTGCTTTTTGGTAGAGGCGAAGGATTTCTTCTGGTTTATCCTGCAGATCGCAATCCATCACAACAACCCAGTCTCCAGTGCTGTAATCTAATCCTGCCAAGATGGCGCGAATCTGACCAAAATTGCGTGACATTTCAAGCCCTATTACTCTTTGATCGGAGGTGCACAAATCCTGAATGACGCTCCAGGAATCTTGAGGGCATGCATCATTCACCAGAATGATTTCATAATCTTTTGTAATCCTCTGGAGTGTATCGGTAAGTCTTCTATATAATTCTGGCAGGGCAGCCTTGCACCCGTATACCGGGATCACGACAGAAATATCCACATGCAGAACCTCCAGTCAGTCTTTTTTGCGCAATGAAATCATCTGATCCCAGCGTCCGCTTTCCATTTCCTTTTTGTAATCCTTCATCATATCGATATATGATGTATATTGCGGCACAAAACCGAAATCCTCACGTGCCTTGCTCATATCGAAGAGGAACGACGGCGTATTGTTCTGTTTGTCCGGGCGATAAACGATTTTGGACTTCCGAGGATCACCAAACACTTCAATTACAGCTTCTGCTTGTTGCTGCAAATCCAGTTCCGTACCAGAGGTCATGTTGTAGAGACCATAGGTCTTTGGACTTTCAATTGCTTTTGCAAAAGCATCGGCAACATCTTTCACATAAATGATATCTCGGACAATATGAGGATCGCCCCAAAGTTCAATATCCTTACCATTTTGGGCATTTTCGATAAAAGTCTGAATGCCAGATTTATAGGCTTTCCCATTCACATAGATTGTAGAGTGCGGTCCAACGCCATAGACGGGCGGAAACCGAAACCAAGCGCACTGCATGCCATGTTGCTGATTATAATATTCCATCACATCATTGGATGCGTTCTTAGAAAACACATACACTGCGTGATCTCCTGTATAATAGTAGTTACGAGGTTCTGTTTCCTTGATTGCGTAACCTTTTCTCCATGCGCCAGCCACATCCGAATAGGTACAACAGCCGATTACTTTTCGGATGCCATTCCGGCGACAGTATTCCAGTACATTGATTGTTCCGATGACATTGACGCGAAAATACTCCGCTGCATTTTCTTCCTTAACCAAATCGGCTTTTGCGTTTGCAGGGAGCAAGCCTCCTAGCAGTAATACGGCTTCTACATCGGTTTGCGGAAGATAATCGAAGTCCTCTTCGTGAGTAATGTCTAAAGTCTGGAACTTTGCACCCATTTGGATTAGTGTGTCCGCCAAAGCAGTGTTCCGTCCGGTAGCCAACACATCCTTGCCATTTGCAATCAACTTCTCCACTGTGTACATGCCGATGAATCCGGTAGCGCCAATTACAATAATCATTTCATTTGCTCCTATTCGCAGTAGAAAGATAATAACTGTTCAACAACCCGTTGCCTGTCGGTTTCCGTTAATCCATAGTACATTGGCAGACGTACAAGGCGATCGCTTTCACGTACCGTAAAACGATCTTCACCGTTGAATCGTCCGAATTTGATGCCGGCAGGTGCAGAATGCAGGGGAATGTAATGGAATGTCAGTTGAATATCATGCGCTTGCATATACTGAATCAATTTGGTTCTCTCTTCCAAATCTCTGCACTTAACATAAAACATATGCGCATTATGCACGCATCCATCCGGGATGATGGGCAGTTCAATCCGGCCTTGCTCGGCCAACGACACAAGCGCATCATGGTAGTAGTTCCATGTTGCCAAACGATCATCGTTGATTTCATCCGCCACTTCCAACTGTGCCCACAGATATGCAGCGTTCAATTCACTGGGAAGATAGCTATCACCAAAATCGACCCAAGTGTATTTATCGACCTGACCACGGAAAAATTTAGAGCGATTTGTGCCCTTCTCACGCAGGATTTCGGCCCGTTCGTTGTAAGCGGAATCATTAATTACCAGCGCTCCCCCTTCGCCCATGGAGTAATTCTTCGTCTCATGAAAAGAATAGCAGCCAAAATCGCCAATCGTGCCCAAAGCCCTGCCCTTATAGGTGCTCATGACACCCTGTGCCGCATCCTCTACCACCTTGAGGTGGTGACGACGTGCGATGTCCATGATGGTATCCATCTCACAAGCCACGCCAGCATAGTGCACAGGCACAATGACCCGTGTTCTGTCGGTAATGGCGGCCTCGATTTTGCTCTCATCAATATTCATGGTATCAGGGCGAATGTCCACAAACACCAGCTTTGCGCCCGCAAGTACGAAGGCGGTGGCGGTGCTGGAGAAGGTAAAGCTGGGCAAAATGACCTCATCGCCCGGCTGCAACCCACAAAGCAATGCAGCCATATCCAATGCAGTGGTGCCGCTGGTCGTCAGAAGCACCTTTTGCGCGTGGAAGCGTTCTTCCATCCAAGCATTGCATTTTTTGGTAAATTGGCCGTCTCCACAGATCTTATGAGACGCAATGGCCTGTTGAATATATACCTGCTCACGGCCGGTAAATGG
>JAQXRL010000368.1 GCA_029218505.1 Eubacteriales bacterium
AGCGGAATTCCGATGGTAATCATGGGATTGAACTATGCCTCCAAGGATCACGACGTTGTTTCCGTCGATGAAAAATACGGCATTTTGTCGCTCGTGGAACATTTGGTAGAAAAAGGGCACCAGCGTATCGCTTTCTTGGGAGACAATTTGGTCAGCAACCGTTTGAATTACTTCAAACAAATCATGGCGCAGAAAAGCCTTTGCTTGCCGGAAGAATATATCATTCTTTCCGACAAGCGCAACGAAGAATGCGGATACGAGGGAATGCGAAAGCTGATGACATTGAAGACGCCTCCAACTGCCGTGCTGAACGGTTACGACCGCATTGCGCTGGGCGCATATCGCGCCGCTTCCGAGATGAACCTGCGCGTGCCGGAGGATGTTGCGCTGGCTGGGTTCGACGACGCCGACTTTTGCCGCTATTTGCCCCAAAAGCTGACTTCCGTCAATTACGATGTCGTTGCGGAATGCAGGGTGGCATCCGCCATTCTGCTGAACCGAATCCGGGAAAGCGACGCACAGTTTACACAAACAGTCGCGATTACGCCGCGATTGATTGCCCGGGAAAGCACATAAGCCAAGCTATGTTTGGCAAAGAAAAACGCAAAGGTTCGTCCCTGTCGGTTTCCTACGCCGGAAAACGCGTCAGGCGCTTTTCCCAAAGGCCGCAGGAGCGCGTTCCGAAGCAACTGGATTGCGAAAGTTTTCTGTCCGTTTTCCTTTGGATGAAAAGCCCGTTCTTTGCAAGATTCTTCCTGGAAGGCCAAAGATCGCCGGTTTTCGTCCGGATCGCCGCGCTCCCCCGCTGCTTCGTATATTGACCGAACCACTTACAAAAACCAGGGAAGCAAAATTGACAAGTCGCTTCCCTGGTTTGATGAAACGAAGGCATCGTCCTTGACATGCTCTGTACGCACCTTCGATAAATACCATTTCTGTGCCGAAATCAGAAATTTCAAGCTTCCAACGAACGCGTGGCCAAACAAACTTCAGCTTCCGCCATCCGTTGGCCGTTTCCCATCCTTTGACCTTCGTCAAAACCATAAATACGTCTCTATAAAACCCTTTCAGCAGAGCCAGCCCCTGCAATCTTGCTTCCGTTTTGCCATTTTTCCAGCACGCTGGCCTATCCTGTGTTTCCCGGGAACGCGCTCTACGGATTGTCCCGGTTCAAATGATATTTCCGTCCGAATCATCGTTGACCACCCCCGTTATTTCTTTCGATATATTCCGGGCGTACAGCCTTCGCTCTCCCGAAAGACCCGAATGAAGTGAGACAAATTAAGATAACCAACCTTCTCTCCAATTTCCCTTACCGTCATGGACGATTCGACAAGCAGCCTCTTGGCCTCGTCTATCCTGATTTTTGTAACATAGCTGTGGAAGCTTACTCCATATACGTTCTTAAAACGACTACAAAGGTAATTCGCATTGATCCCGCACGCCTCAGCACAATTTGTCAGGGAAAAATTCCATTCAAAAGCCGTTTTGTTTATATATTCCCTGATTTCTGCAATCTTCTCATCGGACGTGCCTTCGTCATGTACATCAAAATCAACATTCGAAAGCTTCTGTTCCGCCTGTTTTCTGGCTTTGCATACGAGTTCAAGATTGTCGCAAGGTTCGCTTACGCCCAAACGATATTCGTATTCATACTCCGCGAGAAGTTCTTTCAACTCGCTGATGGCATCGTTTGTCTCCCTTTCTCCCATGCTAAACAGCAGATAATCCATCCCAGGCACCCACGAGCAAAGGTAGACGTTTCCCAAACTGTCCACCATATCCTCGGGCAATGCGATATTCTCCTCTCCTTTTGAACCCAGCCTCACCGCGGCAACCGTATAGAAAGGCCCGGCCAGTTTATCCGGAAATATGCCGATTACCTGTTCTACTTTTGGGCTCCAGATTCCATTGAGCAGCAACAGCAGTGCATAATGCCGCTGTTCCATGCACTGCTTCACGCTTCGTTCTGCATCTCGCTGTATCTTCTTGTAGGCATCGTTCAGGATTTCTTCCAGCCCGCCAAATTCGTTTCGAGCGTACGGTTTATAACGTTGAATCATTCTGTGAAGAGGATAGTAATTGTATATGGCCAGCGCAATGCCGTTTGCCAACAAAAGCAAAGAGAAGATGCAGATCGTCAGATAGCTTAATCCGCTAACACTTTTTTCCGCCCTATAAAGAGGGTCAAAAGCAATATCTACATTCATCATAAACCTGCCATGCGCAAGCCGAACAACATTTTTCTGTGTGTCCTGGATGTCACCGTCTACAAGGGGAATTTCGTCGCAATAGAACGTGAAGCAATCGCCCAGACCGCCCGTCATCAATGTGATGAGATCCCTGATCATTCCTTCACTCAAAATCCAGCACACCACGGCACGGCAGTTCCGGTTACTCTTGCACACAAAAGGCGCTGCAAGCAGCAACCGTTCTCCGCTACCCTTCGCTCGGACAAACCCTG
>JAQXRL010000369.1 GCA_029218505.1 Eubacteriales bacterium
AATAAATTGCGTCTGCGTCTGAAAATGCCTCGATGTTCATTCCCAATTCCTTCACTTGTGCGTCCTGCCAATTTACAATTGTCATAACGAACGCGCTGCTGAATTCATAGGGAAATACTACGCCAAAGTTCGCACCGTGCGCTAATGCCCGTTCTGCGCAGTTTCCATGAATCAGCATGCGAAACAACTGTTGTTTTGCGGTAAACAGAGCCTCCTTATTTTCCTGCTCCAGCGTCAAAAAAGCGTTTTCAAGGCGCAAATACTCGTTGTATTCGTGCAGGCCAATCCCGTATCTGTCCGCCAGTTCTCGGATTGGCTTGCTGGTGCTGTTCGCCAAAAGAATTGAAAAAAAGGCAAATAGCAAAATCACCCCCATCACAAGAAAAATGATGAATGTCCGCTTGCTCTGCAGTGCTTGTTGGAAAGCGTTTGGATTTCCTGTAACGGCAATTCGAAATTTCCCACTCTGGGTTTGTAACATCATGTTTGTTGCATTTGTATCAGCGACAGGGAGCAACTCCATATCGCCATACATCAGCGCATAATCATCAAAGGAATATGCTGAAAGAGCCTGCATTCCTGTTCTTAAAACATCAGATTGGCTTCACTTTGTACATCGTGAAAATCCGAAAATTCCATATCAAAAAAGCGCTTTTCTTGAAGCCCGGAGGAAAATGTATTGCGCCGCCTTCGTCAAGGAACGTGAAAACGCTGAGTCATAGCAGCACGATATTTCACATGTTGTTGCTTGCTAAGGAATGTCACCTTTTCCTCAATCATGCGGAATAGGAGAAGGGCATCGCCTGTTCGTCATCATTGGCGAAATGATAGGCGAGTTCGTCCTTCCCTTAGGCCTTCGCAGATATTCTGTTCGTAGGAAAGGAGCGTGTCCCCGAAACGAAGCAAGCGCAGCCTGCCGTGACGCATCCTTGCGCCGCTGTTGTAAGGATTTTTTCCAGCGTCCGAAACGCAAACAAAACTTTAATAACTCTGTGTTATGATGGATGCGAAGGAGGGACGTTGCATGTTTCGCATACTCGTTGTGGAGGACGATCATGAGCTCAATCGCACGGTCTGCGCCTATTTGCGCCAGCAGGGCTTTGATGCCGTGGCTTGTTTGAACGCCCAGGAGGCCTACGACGCTCTGTATGGCGCCACATTTGACCTGATCATTTCTGATATTATGATGCCGGGCGAGGACGGATTTGCATTTGCCGAAACTGTGCGCGCGCTGAATCAGGAAATTCCCATCCTGTTCATGACGGCCCGGGACGACATGGCGGCGAAGCAGCGCGGCTTTCGCCTGGGAATCGACGACTACATGGTCAAGCCGATCGATTTGGACGAACTGGTGTTGCGCATCGGTGCATTGCTGCGACGGGCGCGAATCGCCGCGATGCGCAAGCTGGAGGTGGGGGATCTTCTGCTGGACGCGGATGAACACGCGGCCTATCTGGCCGGGAAGGAGATCCCGATGACGGTGCGGGAGTTCAACCTGCTGTACAAGCTGTTGTCCTATCCAAAGAAGGCCTTTACCCGATCTGCCCTGATGGATGAGTTCTGGGGAATGGAGAGCAATTCAGGCCTGCGCACGGTAGATGTGTATATCGCCCGGCTGCGGGAGAAGTTGGCGGCTTGCGACAGCATTGAAATCGTTACCGTGCACGGCATGGGCTACAAGGCGGTGCTGAAATGAATGGCGGCTGGGAAAGCAGGAGCCGGCGCATACTGTATGGCCTGCAACGCTTCGCCTGCTTTTTTCTGGCAGTCGGTTTGATCGTGACCTGCTGTACGATGCTGTTTGTCACCAATTTGCAGTCGGCAATGGGATTGGTCTTTACCGAGGAGAATCTCCGGCAAGCCGCCAAACTCACCTTTCTGAACGTACTGGCGCTCACGGCGGCGTTTGCGGGAATCGACCAGATTCGCCGCAGATACATGGTGGTTCGGCCGGTGCGCAGGATCGTCAGCGTCGCCCAGAAGCTGATGAAAGGCGATTTTTCCGCGCGGGTTCCACGGCTGCACAGCATCGACGCCATGGACGGCTTTTCCGAAATTGGAGATTGCATCAATCGTCTGGCGGAGGAACTTTCAGGCACGGAAACGCTGCGTACGGACTTCATCGCCAACGTATCGCATGAGTTGAAGACGCCGTTGGCGGTGATTTCCAACTATGCCACGATGTTGGCCCAGCCTGGTTTGCCGGAAGCACAGCGCGTGGAGTATGCGCGCACCGTGTCGGAGACGGCGCAGCGGCTGGCAAACCTCATTGCGAATATTCTGAAATTGAACAAGCTGGAGAATCAGCAAATCTTTCCCCAGAACCAGCGCTTTGATCTTGGCGAACAATTGTGCGAGTGTCTGTTGGGCTTCGAGGAGGCGTGGGAGAAGAAGGGAATCGATATTCACACGGATATTCAGGAAGCGGTCGAGATTTGCGGCGACGCGGAACTGTTGAGCCTGGTTTGGAACAATCTCTTTTCCAATGCGATCAAGTTTACCGGCGCGGGCGGCTGCGTAAAGCTGAAAATGTTTGCGGAAGGCGACAACGCGGTGGTGCAGGTGTCTGACACGGGCTGCGGTTTTGGCAGTGAAGTCGGCCGGCACATCTTTGAAAAGTTCTATCAGGGCGATCCTTCTCACGCCACGCAGGGCAATGGACTGGGCCTTGCGCTGGTAAAACGCGTGGTGGACATTGTGGACGGCGATATCTGCGTCAGCAGCGCGGTCGGCAAGGGCAGCACCTTCACCGTGCGGGTCGGGAGGAACATCCATGGATAGGCTGAAGCAAATGATGCTGCGCTTGCTCTTTCTGCCAGCCTGGTTGACGGCAGCGATTGCGCTGCCATCGTTCGCGTTGGTGGCGTATGTGCTTGCAAGCGGCATGGAGGATGTGCCGTTGGCCTACGTTGCTTACGGTGCGTCTGCGTACGCGCTGCTTCTTGTGATGGTAAACGCGCCAAGCGCGGCCCATGCGCTGCGCAAAAATATCTACAGCCATCCGCTTGCGCAGCGCGTGCGAAATTCTCGGAAAGGAAAGCGCTTCCTGACGGACCCTTTATATCGCGCTGAACTTGCGCTGTATGCCGGACTTGCGGTCAATTTGGCATATGCGGCAATCAAGATGGTCTCCGGCATCGTCTTTCGTTCGGTGTGGTTTGGCGCAATGGCAGGGTATTATCTGCTGCTGTCGGC
>JAQXRL010000370.1 GCA_029218505.1 Eubacteriales bacterium
AGCAGTGCGGCATTGTCTCTCAATGCCCACTCTACCACGCCGACGCCATCTGTTCCGGCAAGAAAAAAATTATGGATGATGTGCTGTTCTTCAATGGTTTTCTGAACTTCTCTTGAAAAATCATTGATGGCAATCGGTACGCCCTGCACATTGGAAATCCTCATTCCTCCGCTTACCAAACGCTTCTGAGCATCCGGCTGACTTAGGAAATCCAGAATTTCCAGCAACAGCCGGCCTTTTTCCTCGCTTTGTTCAGCGACAGCGCGGTTTATTGCCATGTAATAACTGGTTATCGCGTACAGATAATCGCTATCGGGTTCGTCGGAAGTCCAGAATGGAAAAATTCCCACTTCGTGGCGTTTTTCCGCATCTTCAACATAATCCATATTGTTGGAATAAGCGTTTTGATTTTCAAAGATCATTGCCGTAGAATGTGCGGTATACAGCATTTCGCTTCGCCATCGCGGACGCACTTCAAAATCCTCCGCAGAAATCACGCCATCCTGCGCAAGCGCTTTTAGCCGTTCCGCGGCAGGCTCCATATGTCCAATCATAGAGCACCGACCATCCTGATAGTCCATGAGCCATTGCTGGTTTGCTGCGCCGCTATATACCGCGGGGTAAGCAAAGGTGTTGAACACAATTTGAAATGCATCCGCATACATCAACGCGGGCTGTATTGCCTTTACCTCCACCGTCTGGCTGGCGCCGTCCGTGCTTTCCGACACAGTCAGGCCGGCGCGATTGATCTCGTCAATCAGCGCCACAAATTCACTGTAGCTATGCGGAACCTCCCAACCGTTTTCCTGGAACAGGGTTCGGTCATAAACAACGCCATACACATCTGACGGCCCGGGCAGACAATACAGTCGCCCTTCCCGGTCCGCGCAATTGTTCAATGCCGACGAGAAATAGTTTCCCGCAAATTCCTGGGAAGAGAGATCCACGAACAATTCCCCCGCAATATCAGAAACCGACGGAAGGTTCTTGGAAAAAACCAAATCGATTTCCGCGTTGTTCTGCAATCCCTGGCGCAGGGCATAGGCTGCGTCGTTTACCCCAAGATGCACCATGACCAAATCTACCTCCGGGAACGCAGCTTCAATCATGGCTTCCAGTTCTTGATAAGGAACGCCGTATTCATAATAGGCGGTGATCAGGGTCTTGCTCTGATCCACGGCGGTCATCGTCAAGATTTCATTTTTCGCCGCGCCCTTTGGCAAAGGCTGCTCCGTTTTGAAGATCGTACATCCTCCAAAACAGAAACAGACCAGAAAAAATGCAAACAAGCCGGCCAGAATCCGCTTGTGTTTTCTGGCTTTGCCATTTGCCGGTGGATTGTCCTGCGTCGAGATTTCGTGAAGCATGTCCCTTCCTCCCAAACCTGTTTTGCCTTCTTCGTCTATTTGAACATCACGCGTTTTCACGTTCCCGGAACGGAAGCCTATAAAGGCGTTTTCTTTTCTTCTTTTTTTCAAAATATTGCCCAGATTCCGTTTTTGGCATTTCGGTTTTCCGACCTGCATTTTATCGCACCCATTCGTTCGACCATGGAACCTTCTTTTGTAGTATACTTAATTTACAAATAAAGTCGAACGATAGGAGATGTACTTCCATGGCGAATTCGAAACAGACGTTAAGAGAACGAAGTGTTTCTTTTGAAAACCAGCTGATCGAAAACAATTTAGGCCTTGTTCGTTATATCGCGCGTCGTTACCAAAGCACGCAGTATTCCATGGAAAGCCTGTTTTCCGTTGGGGCGGCTGGCCTTGTAAAGGCCGCTAGAACGTATCGTTCGGAACGGGATGTTCTGTTTTCCACGTACGCTGGCCGCTGCATTACCAATGAAATTCTCATGTACTTGCGTCGGAACCGAAAACATCAAAAGACCTTATCCTTGGATGCGCCCCTGACAGATTTTGATTCCGATTCGACCGCCACGCTGGCAGATTTGCTTGGCGCGCAGGATGACGAACTCGAAAACGGCTTGGAAAAAGACGAGGAGAAGCAGTCGCTGCTGGCCGCCGTGTCTCGTCTTAGCCCCAGAAGCCGGGCGTTGATTTCGATGCGCTATGGCTTGGGCGGGCAAAGGCAAATGCGACAAAGCGAAGTTGCCCGAAAGCTCGGAATTTCCCAAAGCTACGTTTCCCGCATCGAGAAACAGACGCTGTGCCATCTGCGCAAAATGCTTGCATGAAAACGGCTTTCTCCGCCCGCTTTCTGCCGGGCATCTATAGCGTATGCAAATGTTTCTGCAACGCTGTGTCCGAGATGGACGCCTTGGACAATTGCTGTTGGCAATAGTATCTGTATTTTCCGCGAATTTGTTCCCGCTGTCCGCGAGAAAGCAGCGTAGCCGTTCCATCTTTCAGAAAGCACTCATTGGCCGTCATGCGGGTGATAAAGTCCATATGTACCAACAGCCCTCGGGATATCTTTAAGAAGCAATCCTCCTGCATTTGCATTTCTGCATCTGAAAAGGTGAGGGGAATCCGTATGGGCGATTTTCGTCCTTCGATATATAAATCACATTTTTTGTCTGTGCTGACCAGCTTTTCGATCCGGTTCAGCGGAAACTCAAATTCTTCCAGCTGAGAGCGGATTTTCAACATCTTTAATTCCCGTTTTCCGGTGCGCTGCTGATATCTGCAGAGAAGTTCCCGAACTTTCTCCACCGTAATCGGTTTTATGAGGTAATGCAAAGCGTTTAATTGATATGCATCCAATGCGAAATCGCGAGAAACCGTCAAAAAGGCAATTTGAATGTCGGGGTTTCTTTCACGGGCTTTCATGGCAGTCAGGATTCCGTTTCTGCCCTGCATATAGATATCCAAAATCAGGTATTCTATCTTTTCGTCGCGTTCCAATGCCTTCAGAAATCCGTCGCCACTGTCAAAAGAGAAGATCCCGCAATTCAATCCGAAACGAGATGCTTCTTCCTTCAACAGTTCACACAACATGTCATTTTCCAATTTGTTGTCTTCGCACACAGCAATATTCATTGATATCCCCCTTCGCTATATCGCTGGATACACGAAATAACTTCATTATATTCCATCAGCATTCCAGGGATTTCTTTTTCTATATCCTGAAGATTTCCTGCTTTCGCCAGTTGATCCATCTCCCTTGCAAGCTCGGAAAGTTTTCCCAATTGCAATGTAGCGCACACGCCTTTGAACGCATGTGCCGCACGCTGAATTTGGCTTAGATCCCGCATCTGGACAGCGTCGCATAGTTCCTGACACGTGTGATCATTTGGAAATCTATACAGATACTTCAAATAGATTCCCATATGCGCGCCAAAAGCAGCTTCAAGCTTTCCCGTATCCAGATGCAGGGCTTCCAATATGCTGCAGTCCATA
>JAQXRL010000371.1 GCA_029218505.1 Eubacteriales bacterium
TGGTAAACATGGTATAATAAGAAATAGAATCGCGCGTTTTGCGCGGAGAATTGCAAACCATCCGAGGTACCACTATGCGCATATATGAAAAAGAAGAGCGACTCGCGTTGCTGACGGCGGATCGCAGAAATCTCCACAAGATTCCGGAGTATGGATACGATTTGCCGGAAACCCGAAAATATATCATGAACGTTCTGCAGGAAACAAGCCCCGATGTGCTGGAAATGTGCGACGAAGGCATCAAGGCCGTGTATTTTGCGAAAACAGACGAGCCCGCGATTGCATTTCGTTCGGACATGGACGCGCTAAAACAGGAGGAGCGCACCGGGTGCGCATTTGCGTCGAAACATCCCGGAATGATGCATGCCTGTGGTCATGACGGTCATATGGCGACGCTATTGATGCTTGCGCGAATTCTGGATGGACGCAGATCGCAGCTGCGCCGAAGCATTGTGCTGTTGTTCCAACCTGCGGAAGAAAACTTTGGCGGAGCCCGGCGAATGATACAGGCCGGCGCGTTGGAAAACCCGAAGGTGGGGGAAATCTATGGCATGCACATGATGCCGCAGATTCCAAAGGGGAAGATCGGATGCAAAAGCGGCGCGCTGATGTCTTTGGTGGACGCAATGCGCATTGTGTTTCTCGGGAAATCTGCGCATGGCGCTGCTCCACAGCAGGGAAACGACGCGATTTGCGCAATGGCGCATTTCGTTTTGTCCTGTCAATCCGCGATCGCAAGGCGCATCAGTCCGTTTGAACCCAGCGTGTTTACCGTTGGTACGGTGCAGGCGGGCACGGCGTTCAATATTGTGGCCAATCGTGCGGAAATCACCGCTTCCACGCGCGGTTACAGCCATGAAACGGCGCATATGCTCCGGGAAATCATCGATGCATCCATTGACAGCGCCAACCGGCTTTACGGCACCCGCAGTGAAAAAGACGTGTGGGTTTCCTATCCGGCGGTCGTAAACGACGCGGAAAAGACCGATCTTTTGCGCCGGCTTGCCGGAGACTTGTGGATGGACGCGGAACCCGTGACCGTGTCGGAAGACTTTTCGGAATTTCAAAAGGAGATTCCTGGCGTATACTTCTTTTTGGGATACGGAGATGCGGAACATCACGCCGCATTGCATAGCGCGGATTTTGACTTTGACGAGACAGCGCTGCTGACTGGGGCAGAAATCTATGAACGGCTGGCTTTCCGGGATATGCGCGCATGATGTACGAAGCATTTGCCGCGGTCTATGACCGCCTGATGGACGATTTTGATTATCCCAAATGGGCAGACTATTATCTGCGGTTGCTTGCGCGCAACGGAAAAACGCCCGGCACGATTTGCGAATGCGCCTGCGGAACCGGATCTATGACGGTGGAGTTTGCTGCCCGTGGTTTGCGCGTCACGGCGTCGGATTTATCCGGCGATATGCTGGAAGTGGCGCGGCAGAAGCTGTTTTCCCGCGGGGTTTCCGCGATGCTTGTGCGCCGGGATATGTGCGAAATGGAGTTGCCGCGGCCGGTGGATGCAGTGGTATGCGCCTGCGACGGCGTGAACTATCTCACCAGCGACGCTCGGTTAACCGCTTTTTTCCGTCGCGCCAACGAGATGCTCGTTCCGGGCGGGATTTTGGCCTTTGACGTATCCTCGGCCTATAAATTGCGCAGCATCCTGGGAAACGGGTTCTTTGGCGAGGAACGTGACGATGTTGCGTACCTGTGGTTCAACCATTGGTGCGAAGAACGGCAAACGGTGAGCATGGATTTGACGTTTTTTGTTCGGGAAAAAGACGGCCGATATCGCCGTTTTTCTGAACAACACGTGCAAAAAGCCCATGCGCCGGAGCATTTGGCGGAATTGCTGCAAACATGCGGATTTGAGAATGTGGAGATCTTCGGAGACAAAACGCTTGCTGCGCCCGGCGCAACAGAGGCGCGCTTGCACCTGATCGCCCGGAAGGGCATATGAGTTACAAGGAGAGCAACGAAATGGACGACATGCTGAATCGGGACGGCCTTTTGCGCATTTCTCTGATGGGAGGTGCGGCGAGAGCTTTTTTGATGGAAACGACCGTTATGGTGGAACAGGCGCGCAAGCTGCATAATCTGTCTAAGACGGCAACGGCGGCGTTGGGCAGAACCCTGACCGCCGCCAGCGCGATGGGCGCCATGCTGAAGGGCGACAAGGAAAGCGTCACCGCGTCCATACAGGGCGACGGACCTTTGGGTACGGTGCTGGCCGTGGCAAAGGCCGACGCCAGCGTAAAGGGATATGTGGCCAATCCTCAGGTGGAGGTCCCTCGGCGCGGAAACAAGCTGGACGTGGGCGCGGCTGTCGGAAAGACGGGAAAACTTACCGTGGTCAAGGATCTGCGCATGAAAGACCCATACGTGGGTCAGGTAAACCTGGTTTCCGGGGAAATTGCCGAGGACTTTGCCATGTATTTCACCGCATCGGAACAGGTTCCTTCTCTGGTTTCCCTGGGCGTGCTGGTGTCATCCACCGTAGAAGCAGCGGGTGGATTGATCGTACAAATGATGCCTGGCGCCGGCGAGGCGGAAATCCAATCCGTGGAAAACAGCGCCGGCATGTTTATGAATATTTCCAGCGTCATTCAGCAAGACCACTTGTATGGCGCGCTGGAACAGCTGTTGATGCACCTGGAACCGGAAGTCATGGAGGAAATGCATCCTCAATACCGCTGCGATTGCAGCCGGGAACGGGTGGAAAAAATGCTCATTACGCTGGGAGAGGCGGAACTGAAGGATATGATTCGCACCCAGCACGGAGCGGAAGTGGATTGCCATTTTTGCAATAAGCGTTACCGTTTTGCGGAACAGGATTTATTCCAATTGCTGCAATCGGCGACAAATCTGGAGGACGCATGAGCAACAACCTCAAGGTGGTTCCCTTTGACCGAAACGCGGCCTATATGCACCACAGAGCCATGAAAAACCGGCGCGAACAAAACATTGTGGACGCGCTGGAGCTCATGCGCCATGCGGTGGAACGTTCCCCGGAAAACCGGGAATACCGGCTGGATTTGGCGGAATTGTACTGCGAAATGGGATGTCACGAGCAATCCAACCGGCTGTTGCTGGACATGCTTGCCGAAGGCGACGCTCCGGCGGAATGCTATTACGGGCTGGCGCTGAATCGTTTGGGCATGAACGATACCGACGGGGCCCGCAGGGCGCTGGCGCTGTATCAGAAAATGGCCCCCAATGGCAGTCATGTGGCGGACGTTCGCCGCCTGGCCGGGGAGCTGGAAATTTACAACGCCATGAACCGGCCGCTCAGCCGCAAGCTGTATCGCGCCGCGCGAGTTTCCGCGACTGCTTGCGAATGCATGCGGGAAAACGATTTTGAACGCGCAAAGCGTTTGTTCGAGCGCAGTTTGCAACTCAAGCCAGGCCAACGGGAATCTCGGGCGCTGTATGCCATGACGCTGAAAATGCTGAATATGGATGCTGAAGCCGTGCGGGAAGCGCGCCAGGCATGCGGCGGCTTCATGCCTTCCGTTCGCGCGCTATGCGTGGCGGCTCAGGTATTGAACATGTCCGGGCTGGAAGCGGAGGGGCGCGCCCTTGTGCGCAAGGCAATCGAAGAGCGCCCAGAAGGCCTGGAAATGCGCATGCTTCTGTATACCCTAGGGGAGATGGGCATGGACGCAGAGGCGGCTGAATGCGCCCGTCAGGCCCTTCAGGAAACGCCGTATGATCGCGGACTTTTGCACATCCTGGCAGTTGCATCTCAAAAGAGCGGACAGAATATCGCCCGGGCAAAGCGATGCTATCTTCGCATTCTGCGCATTGATCCCGAAGACAGCGTTGCAGGGTATTATCTGGATGCAGCGGAGCGGAATGCGCTGGATGCGGGCGTTTTGCATTACGCGTATCAGGTGCCGGAGGAGGAATGCCGCCAGCGCATGGAATACATCGCTCACAACCTGGTGAGCGATGTGGACGAGATTCAACGGCGATGGAGCCAAGATTCCACGTTCCGCAATCTGCTCAAATGGGCGGCGACCGCAGACGACGGCCAGTTTCAACGGGCTGCGATGACTGCCATGGCGGCCATCCCGGATGAAGACGCGGAAGGCACCTTGCGGGAACTTTTAAGCCGCAGCGACATGCCGTTGGAATTGAAGTTGCACGCATCCATGCTGCTGCGGCTTCGTTCCGCAGATATGCGCAGAATGTTGCCGCCGGATGTGGATGAGGTCGATGGGTTGTTGCCAGACGACGACATGATCTTGCGGGATATGCCGGTGGGGCAGCGGCAGCTGGTGCGCTTTGCCTCGGAAGTGTTGGAGGAACGATCCGGGTTTTCCTCTACGGCGGCGTTGGCGTTAACCTGGCAGGCTTACCGCGGGCTGCGCGGAATGCGCTGCGATCCGCTGATGCGAACGGAAGCGGCGGCGGCGGCGCTGTTATATTGTTACAGCACGTTGCACGGAAAGAAAGTGGGGATTGCCCGCCTGGCAAAGGAGTTTGGTTGCACGCAGAGACAGCTGATTTACTTTGCGCGGCGCATGGCGGATGTATTAAACAGGGGAGGACGCACAACCGATGAAACCCATTGATTTTGATCAAAAATTTTTTGAATACGCCCAGGGCTGGATTGCACTGCATCCAAACATGACGGAAAAACAGATAGACGAAAGCTATAACCAGATTATGCTGGATTGGCTGAACGCGCCTGCACAGTGGCTTGGCGGTGCAACGCCCGGAACGTATTTTTCCCGTTACAGCGATCCCATCGAATTGGTTGGAATGGTGGAACAATATGTGCGCTCCGGCATTGGCGTGCCGGAACCGCTGTACAATCGCATTGTATCCCTTGGCGAAGACGCGGCGGAAGCTCTAACCTATGCGTTTTCCAAAAAAAAGAACTCGGAAGAGCTTCGTGCAACGGTATTGGGAATGTTGATCGACATTGGCAGTGAAAAGCCGATTCCTGCGTGCGTAGATCTGATATGCAGCACGCAAGGCGAAAGCGATCTGCGCGAAATGGCCGTGCAATTGCTTTCCCAGCATGGCCGGGATGTGCTGCCCACGCTGTTGGAACGCTACCCCAACGTATCAGAGGAAGCGCAAGCGTTAATTTTGGATGTTGCATGCAACTTTCCGGGAGATGAACGCATCTATACTTATGGAATTGAGAAACTGCTCAACTGTCCGGAACAGCGCGCGCTATATGCATCCTATTTGGGAAAGCTGGGTGATAGCCGCGCCATTGAGCCGTTGAAACAGATGTTGAGCTTGAGCGACTTGGGATATTTGGATTACATCGAATTGCGAAATGCCATTGAAGCGCTAGGCGGAGATCCCGGCGAGGAACGCACGTTTTACGGCGATCCGGACTACGAGGCCATGCGCAATATGTAAGAAGCAGCGAGGAGGGGAAATGCGTGTTCTGCACACAGTGCGGGAAAAAAGTCAGCCGCGATATGCTCTTCTGCCCGTATTGCGGACACCCCATCGTGCCCCTGGAGGAGGACGAGAGGGACGCTTCTGCTTCGGAACTGGAAAACCTGAAGGGGATGTACGGGCGTCCTGAAAAAGAGCCTCCGGAAGAAGAAAAGCCAATCGCAGCGCTTCCTTCGCAAGGCGGTTCCGAACCCGAAGAAAATGTTGCCTTCGCGCCGAAAGCGGAAAAAACGCCGCCGGATTCGGGATTTGTTCCCTTGGAGGAAATGTATTCCCGTCCGCAAGAGAACGCGCCGAAAGTAGAGAGTCTGTTTGCCAAATGGGAAGCGGAGGATGCGCAGGAATCCTCCGCCAAAGGCGCGCCGGTTCGGCTTACAGGACACACGCCGGACCTGAATCGACGCCCATCGACGCGCAAAGCATCCGACCGGCCGCGCAAGCCCAGCACCTATGTTCCCAGGAAAGAGCCAAGCAATCCGGATGATTTGTTCCTGGATGATGAATTCGAGGATGCTGTGCGAAAACGTCCCAGGCGATCCGGCTCTGACTATGAAGATCAACCCAAGGGAGATTTTCTCTACCGCCACATTCGCGGCATCGTCAGTTTGGCGCTGATGCTGATGTTGGTCGTGATTATCGCCATGTGGGCGTTTTCCAACAGCGGGCAACGGGTGCTTGCGCGGTTTGGCGCTTCCAACAAACCCGGAATTTATGCGGAACTTGGCAGAGAAGCCTATGATCAATCCGCATTTTCTGCGGCAGGGCGCTGGTATGAGCAAGCTTTGGCACGGGATACGGACAATTATAACTATGCCTATTCTGCGGGCGTGTGTTATTATGAAGCGCAAAATGCCGGAAAGGCGGAAACGTTCTTTCGACAGGCCATTGCATTGCGTCCGGACGATGCCAACGCATATCTTTACTTACGCGCGCTGTATGCCAATGCAAACGCGCTGCCACAGGACGTAGCCGCGCTGTTGCAGCAAGGCTATGAGCGGACCGGAAACGAGCAATTGCGCGTTTCATAAACAAAAGCGACATGAACGTCTTCAAAAAGCGAAAAGTTCCGATGGGAATTGTGATCCTGTGCGTGGGAATTGCGCTGACCGCCGTTGGCGTATGGATGAAACAGGATCAGGATGTATGGCGCAAAGCAGTTTTGATGTGCCTGGAGTGTATTGGGCTTGGGTAAAAATAGGCGCGGCGGATCCGAATTTCGGCGGAAATTTGTTCAGCTGCTTTCCGCAATCGTCATGAATCTTCACGCAAAAGGCTTTGCGCACGGAACCCTGTTTCGCGGCAAAACGAAGGGAGTCTGTGTGCCTGGCCTGAATTGCTATTCCTGCCCGGG
>JAQXRL010000372.1 GCA_029218505.1 Eubacteriales bacterium
GCGATCCTTGCGCCCGTCTTGCCGAAAAGGCCAAAGGGTTCGCATAAAACGAGGAATCAATCATCATTTCGCAAAAACAGGGTCGGCTGTCTCACATGGTGCGTCGGTTACAGCAAATTGCTCAGACGTTTGTGCATAGAATAATCAGTGACCATATCGCCTTTCAGGAAATCCCAAATTGCGAAGGCCGCGGAAGCTTCCGGACTGCGGTTCAATTGGCAACCGCCAATTCGCCCGCTGTGGCGAAGAATTTGTTTGCCGTTTCCCAGTTCCTTTGCGATGATTTCAGGAGATTTCTGAAAAATCCCCTGACGTTCGGCAAGATCTTTGCGCGGCACGTGCGCATCTCCCTGGTTTCTGCCAGATCAATCATGAAGCGCAGCGCGTAACGGCCTCTTGCGGGAATCATCCGGTCCCCATCCATTCGCCTGCGTTTCCCGATGCCACGGATCCATGGGCGATATGAGTTGTGCAAATAAATTTGTTTTGCCTATTGACATAGTAGGTAAATGGTGATATAATGTCATCAATCTCAAACGACACCGGCAAAGGAGGCGAACCGTATGTCAGCGATCAATACCAAGCAAATGCAGCAACGGATGTGTTGTCGAATGTTGAACTCCCGGGCATGGAACATGGCTTTGGGTGCATTGCTGCATGCGTTTGCACGATATCCAGATTCCTGATGGGTTTTGTCAGGAGGCCGAAGCCATTTGCCCGGGAGCTTGCAACAAGCTTCCGGTTTTTGTTCAAAACCGGACTGCATCCACAACACCGGATCAGGCACGATATTTGGAACGGATGAAGAGAAAAGAGGAAGAGAAAAATGAGCGAATACAAATTTGAAACCCTGCAGCTCCACGTTGGACAGGAACAGGCGGATCCCGCCACCGATGCGCGCGCCGTGCCGATTTATCAGACGACTTCCTATGTGTTTCACAATTCCCAGCATGCGGCGGATCGATTTGGCTTGGCGGATCCCGGAAACATCTATGGCCGGCTGACCAATTCCACCCAGGATGTGCTGGAAAAGCGCATTGCGGCCCTGGAAGGCGGCGTTGCTGCCTTGGCGGTGGCTTCAGGCGCTGCTGCCATTACATACACCATCGAAGCGCTGGCGCAGGCGGGCGATCACATTGTCGCGCAGAAAACGATTTATGGCGGCAGTTACAATCTGTTGGCGCACACATTGTCCAACTATGGCGTAACGACGACGTTTGTGGATGCGCACAATCTGGCGGAATTGGAAGGGGCCATTCAAAGCAATACCAAGGCGGTCTATCTGGAAACGTTGGGCAATCCAAACAGCGACATTCCGGACATTGACGCCATCGCGGATATCGCCCACCGGCATGGATTGCCGCTGGTGATTGACAATACCTTTGGCACGCCCTATTGGATTCGTCCCATTGAGCATGGCGCAGACATTGTGGTCCACTCCGCCACCAAGTTCATCGGCGGTCACGGAACAACGCTGGGCGGCATCATTGTCGATTCGGGCAAGTTCGATTGGAAGGCAAGCGGGAAATTTGCGCCGATTTCCGATGCAAATCCCAGCTACCATGGCGTATCTTTTGTGGATGCGGCAGGGCCTGCTGCCTTTGTGACATATGTCCGAGCGATTTTGCTGCGCGATACCGGCGCCGCGATTTCGCCGTTCAACGCATTTTTGCTGTTGCAAGGCGTGGAAACCTTGTCTTTGCGGCTGGAACGCCATGCAGAGAACACCCGGAAAGTGGTCGAATATCTGTCGAAGCATCCGCTTGTAGATCGCGTGAACCATCCGTCGTTGCCGGATCATCCGGATCACGCGCTGTATACCAAGTATTTCCCCAATGGAGGAGCTTCCATTTTCACCTTCGAAATCAAAGGCGGAAAAGACGAGGCGTGGAGATTCATCGACAATCTGACGATTTTTTCGCTGCTGGCCAATGTGGCGGACGTGAAAAGTCTGGTCATACATCCGGCTTCCACCACCCATTCTCAATTGAACGACAAGGAATTGGAGGAACAGGGCATCAAACAAAACACCATTCGCCTGTCGATAGGCACGGAACACATTGACGATCTTCTTGCTGATTTGGAAAAAGGCTTTGAAGCCGTAAGGAGGTAACGGTTATGGCAAATGTTTATCAGGGAACGCTTGGGCTGATTGGAAAAACTCCGTTGATGGAAGTTGTGAACATTGAAAAGGATCAACAACTGAAGGCGAAGCTGTTGGTAAAGCTGGAATACCTGAATCCCGCCGGCAGCGTAAAAGACCGCATTGCCAAGGCGATGATTGAAGACGCGGAAGAAAAGGGACAGCTGAAGCCCGGTTCTGTAATCATTGAACCGACCTCTGGCAATACCGGCATTGGCCTGGCCGCCATTGCCGCGGCAAAAGGCTACCGCATTATCCTTACCATGCCCGAAACCATGAGCGTAGAGCGCCGCAATATTCTCAAAGCGTATGGTGCGGAATTGGTATTGACGGAAGGCGCGAAAGGCATGAAGGGCGCCATTGCCAAGGCCGAGGAATTGGCCAAGGCAATTCCGAACAGCTTTATTCCCGGCCAGTTTGTGAATCCCGCCAATCCGGCGATTCATTTTGCCATGACAGGCCCGGAAATTTGGCAAGATACCGATGGCGCGGTTGATATTTTTGTGGCCGGCGTGGGCACGGGCGGCACGCTGACGGGCGTGGGTTCCTATCTGAAATCGCAGAAGGCGGACGTCAGAATTGTGGCTGTGGAGCCGGCTGCCTCGCCGGTATTGTCCGAAGGCAAAGCGGGGCCGCATAAGATTCAGGGGATTGGCGCCGGCTTTGTGCCCGCAGTGTTGAACACGGATATTTACGATGAAATCATTCCTGTGCAGAACGAAGAGGCCTTCGCCGAATCGAAGTTGCTGGCAAAAAAGGAAGGCGTACTGGTGGGAATCTCTTCCGGAGCAGCGTTGCACGCAGCCATCATTCTGGCGAAACGGCCCGAAAATGCCGGCAAGGTGATTGTTGCATTGCTGCCGGACAGCGGCGATCGTTATTATTCCACGCCCTTGTTTACGGAATAACCATTTGTGGGCGGAAAGCAAAGATAGAGACAGGATGTGCGTCAAAAGGCGCACATCCTGTTTTTGATGGAAGCCGAACGGGCGATCTCCCCCCCAGTTGAACTGGGGGAGAAAAAATCGCTTCCGCAAAAGACATGGAGCCGCATGGATCATGTGGCTCCAGTGGGAATACAAGCAATCGCAGCCGCACAAGCGGGAATAAAGCGCAGTAGGAATCTCCGGAACGAGGATTTGCAGGGCAAAAAGCGCGGTGGATCATCAGCCCGATGCTCTCTTTCGAGGGCGGCCACGGGAGATAAGCCCTGATCGGGCTGGGTCAAACCTCCCGGTCGACGGGTGACGATGCTTGAAGAAGCGATTTGGATCTGCAAAAACTATTGCTTGCCGGAGGATTGCTGCTCTGCAATTTCCGCAATGGCATTTACGGCGCTTTCGATGAGCGCTTGCAGGGATTGACCGCGCGTTCCCGCAACGGTGGTGGAACATTTGGCGGATGGCACCAGCACGCGCTGGGCGGGGCTTTCCGCCACGGCGGCTGCCATTGCGCCGGTGATTTCCCCCAGCATGGCGTCCTTTAACACAATGCCGATGGGACCGGCGATGACATCGGCGTCCTTCGCGCACACGATGACGGGATTTTCGCCCGTTGCGGCAGCGTCAGCGCCTGCACGGAGCATGGCGGCAGTGGCCATGGCGTTGGCGCCTACGGCGACAATGTGCGCGTCCGGCAAGGCTTGCCGAACGCCTTCCACCAACGCGCGCCCTACGCCGCCACCCTGACCATCCAAAATCAAAATGTTCATCGTTCGTATTTCTCCACGATATACGTTTCCCCAAAGGTGTCTACGGAGACTTTCTTCATGCGCTGTTCATGGATGGGCCGGTCTTGAGCGCCGGTGGCGGTTTGTGCAATTTCATCGACGGTTTCCATGCCGGAAGTAACCTTGCCGAAGGCGGCATACTGGCCGTCCAGATGCGGGGCGTCGGCATGCATGACGAAAAACTGGCTTCCGGCCGAATTGGGCATCATGGAACGCGCCATGGACAGCACGCCGCGGGTGTGCCGCAGGTTGTTCTGACGGAAGCCGTTGCGAGCAAACTCACCCTGAATGGCATAACCTGGGCCGCCCATGCCCGTGCCCGTGGGATCGCCGCCTTGGATCATAAAGCCAGGAATTACGCGATGGAAAATCAACCCGTCGTAATAGCCGGATTGAACCAGGGTGACAAAGTTTGCCACGGTGTTGGGGGCAACGTCAGGGTACAGTTCCGCCACAAAGGTGTGGCCGTTTTCCATTTCAAAGGTGACGACGGGATTTTTCATGTTGTTTCCTCCTGCTCATTTTTGATGACGTGATATTCCGCGCCATAGGTTTCCACCGTGACGGATTTTATGTAGACGCGGCTTAAGGGCACATAAAAACTGTCCACAGGCTGGCTGGCAATTTTGTCCAGGGCGGCCAGGCTTTCCTCGTCCGTCAGCATGCCAAAGGCGGCGTATTGGCCGTCGTATTGGGGATAACTGCCTTCCAGAATAAAAAATTGGCTGCTGGCGGTGTCGAAACCGCTTTGGCGGGCCATGGACAGCACGCCGCGGGTGTGGGCGAGATCATTCCGAACGCCGTTGGCGCGAAACTCTCCTTTGATGGTGTATCCTGCGCCGCCGGTGCCGTCTCCATTCGGATCGCCGGTTTGAATCAATACGCCGGGCACCACCCGATAGACTTCCAGTCCATCGTAAAAGCCGGATTGCGCCAAATTGACGAAATTCGCCACGGTATTGGGCGCAAGGTCCGGATACAATTCTGCGCGCAGCGTGCTTCCGTCGGACAGAACGATTTCAACGGTTGGATTTGGGGATTTCTCGGCAGGATGATAGAAGAAGGCGAAATACGCGCCCACGCCGATGCCGGCGAGCAACAACGCAGGAATCAGCACGCTGAACAGCTTTTTCACGGGGCAGGCCTCCTTTTCATTCCTTGGTTTTCGGCTGTTCCAAAACGACAGCGCGCTTGCGGGCCGCCATTTCATCAACCCTGGCAATGTATTCCTCAATGTTTTTCACGTTGGGGGCGCGCTCTATGCGCCGTTGACGGTCAAACAACCATTTCGTGATGGCGCCTGCGCCAAGCGCCAGAACGCTGGCGGTTTCCTCCATATTGCCGATGTTGTACAAACAGGCGCATCCGGGCAACGCATAACCGACATTTTCCAGATTGCCCGCCATGTATTTTTGGCGATAGAGGTAATAGGGCTTCCAGCCTCCTGCGGAAAGGCGGCTTCGCGCCAGATCGATCATTTCCCCGGCCTCAGCCGCGTCAACCTGGGTGTGCCCGCCATCCCGGGTAAGCTGTTCGTGGAGACGGCTGGAGCGCTTGATGGCCAGGGAATGCACCGTAATGCTCTCCGGGCGAAGCATTTCCAGAACGTCCAGCGTATGGCGAAAATCAAGCATGGTTTCTCCGGGCAGCGCGGCGATGATATCCATGTTGATGTCCGAAAAGCCTTCTTCCCGAGCCATGGAATATGCGCGCAGGGTGTCCTGTCCGGTATGGGCGCGGCCGATGCGGCGCAAGGTGTCGTCGGAGAAGGTTTGCGGATTGACAGAGATCCGGTTTACGCCCATATCCGAAAGCATTTTCAATTTTTCGCGGTCGATGGTGTCTGGTCGTCCCGCCTCCACGGTCCATTCCACGCCGCCGGGAAAGGACTCCATGGCCGCGGCGAGAATGCGTTGAAGCTGGCTGCAGGAAATGGACGTGGGAGTTCCTCCGCCCACATAGCCTGCGCGGAGCTGAAGTCCCTTTTCCTGCACAATTTCCCGGCAGAGATGAATTTCCCGAATCAGCGCTTCTGTGTATGGTTCCGTCAGGCGGCCGTTTCCCAATTCGCCGGAAGAAAAGGAACAATATGCGCAGCGCGTCGTGCAAAAGGGAATGCCGAGGTACAAATCGAATTGATTCGCCTGAGGTTGACGAATTCCTGTCTGCATAGAGACGATTTCGGAAAGCAAGCGCGCCTTTTCCGGCGTAACGTCGAACAGATCGGTCATGCGCGCCTCGGCTTCCAACGGAGAAAGACCTTCCTCCATGGCTTCGTACACAAGCCGCGTGGGGCGAATGCCCGTCAGCGCGCCCCAAGGCGGACGCATGCCGGTTTGACGTTTCAGCAGATGATACAATGCCAACTTGGATGCGCGCTTGCGAAGGCGTTTGATTTCAAGGGGAGATCCGCGCCGCACGGGGCTTTTCGTGGAAACCGCCTGTTCGCCGTTGCTCCAGCGGTCGATCCACATGCCGTCCGCTTCGTTCAACGTATGGGTATAGGTAATGTCTCCCGGTTCCGGCCGAACCGTTACGTCCCCCAGAAACAGGCGCGCCACGTCCGCGAAATCCTGCAAAAAGCCGGGTTCCGGCGTAAGAATGCCAATCATCGCAAATATTTCCCCCTGACAGCGCCAATGGTGGTTTCGCCGCCGTGTCCAGGCAGCAGACGCACATCTTCCGGCAGCGACAACAGCATCCGCAGGGAAACGCGCATTTGCTTGTGGCTTCCGCCATAGAGATCCATCCGTCCAAAGCCGTCGGCAAACAGCGTATCGCCGCTGAAGACGATTTTTTCCGCTTCGCAATACAGGCAAACGCCGCCCTTGGTGTGTCCCGGCGTATGCAAAATGCGAAAGGATATGCCTTCCAGGGGGAACACATTTTCCGGATATGGCAGCGGAGACAAGCCGGCCGGACAGGGCAGATTGGCGACGGGCGCGCCGGGATAGGCGTTTTTGCCCGGGTCGCACAGCATTTCCGCGTCCGCGGCGTGGAGATAGATTGGAGCATTCCACGCTTCTGCAAGTGGTTTGGCGGCAAGCGTGTGATCAAAGTGGGCATGGGTGAGCAGGATGGCGGCCAACTTGCGCCCGGAATCGGCGATTGCCGCGTTCAGAGCAGACAGATCGTCGCCCGGATCGATCAAAAGACAATGGGCGCCGCTTTCCGGGCAAATCAAGTATGCGTTTTCCGCGTATGTGCCGCAGACGACGCGCGTAATGTTCATCATGGCATGTCCTCAAAATTGTTTTCGACTGTCCAGCAAAATGGTGACGGGGCCATCGTTTGTCAAGGAAACCTCCATGTGCGTGCGAAAACGCCCGGTTTTCACGGGAATGCCCTTGCTTCGCAAAAGTTCCGTCAATTGATTCAGCAGCGGTTCGGCGTCCTCCGGTCGGGCGGCATGGGAAAAACTTGGCCTGCGCCCATGCCGGGCGTCGCCCAGAAGCGTGAACTGGCTTACCAGCAGGACGCTGCCGCGCACGTCTTCCAGAGACAGATTGATTTTGTCGTTTTCGTCTTCAAACACCCGGAGTCCGGCAATTTTGTCTGCGCAAAAGCGCACGTCCTCTTCCGTGTCGCCTTCCTGCGCGCCCACAAGGACCATGAAGCCTTCGCCGATTTGGGAGACAAGCTCTCCTTCTACCGTGACAGACGCGCGGGAGACCCGCTGAATGACCAGGCGCATTGTTTCATTCCTTTCGTTATTGGGATACGCGGCTGACATCAATGATGTCCGGCCATTTTTGCAAATCCCGAATGATTTTCCGGAGCTGCTCCGCATTGTTGATGGTGATGGTGAGCATGATCGTGTACGTTCCCGCGTTGGACTTGGTGGGGAACCCGGAAATGCCGGATACATGCACGTTTTGAGAGGCGAGCATCAGCGAAAGTTCCGCCAGAAGGCCGGTGCGGTCATACGCCAGAATGCGAATGTGCGCGTCGTAATTGCCGCCCACGCCGTTTTCCCATTGCACTTCAATCATGCGTTCGGGTTCCACGCCGGAATCCATCAGGTTTTGACAATCCGCCCGGTGCACAGACACACCCCGGCCACGGGTGATATATCCAACGATTTGATCGCCCGGCAAGGGATTGCAACAATGCGCAAACCGAACCAGCATGCCGCTTTCGCCTTTGACGATGACGCCGTTGGAACTGGAGGAGGGTTTTTTGGGCGCTTCCTCCGGCTTGACGGGCTCTGTGGCTTTGATTTCCTCCGGCTTGACGGTTTTTCTGTATTCTTCTGCCAAACGATTTAGCACCTGCGTGGTGCTCAATCCGCCATAGCCCACGGTGGCATACAGGTCGTCCAGGGATTGCAGCGTGTAGCGCTTGAACAACGTGTCCAGCAGATCGTTTTTCAACAGCTTTGGCAAGGGAATGCCCAGGCGCTTTGATTCCCGGTCCAGCATGTCCTTGCCGCGAAGAATGTTCTCCTCCCGGGCCTCCTTTTTCAGCCAGGCGCGGATTTTTGCCTTTGCCTCGCTGGTCTGGACGATGTTTAGCCAATCCCGGGAAGGTCCGTGGGAGGAAGAAGAGGTCATGACTTCCACAAAATCCCCGGTGTTCAGCGTGCTGGAAAGGGGCACGATGCGCCCGTTGACCTTTGCGCCGATGCAGCGGTTGCCCACGGCGGAATGAATGCGATACGCAAAATCCAGCGGCGTGGCTCCTTTGGGCAAGCTGACCACATCGCCTTTGGGCGTAAACACCAGAACTTCGTCGGAAAACAGATCCACTTTCAGCAATTCGCCAAAGTCGGAAGGATCATTTGCGTCGTTTTGCCAATCCAGAATCCGGCGCAGCCAGGAAAGCTTTTCGTCCAGTTCGTCGATTTGCTTGCCTTCTTTGTAGCGCCAATGGGCTGCAATGCCATATTCCGCCGTGCGATGCATTTCGAAGGTGCGGATTTGTACCTCAAAGGGCTTGCCCTGGTTCACCACCGTGGTGTGCAGAGATTGATACATGTTGGCCTTGGGCAGGGAGATATAATCCTTGAATCTGCCCGGCACCTGAGGCCACATGGTGTGCACCACGCCCAAGGCATAATAGCAATCTTGCTGGGTGTTCACCAAAACCCGCACCGCAATCAGATCGTTGATCTGGTCGAAGGTCTTGTTCTGGGTTTTCATCTTGCGGTAAATGGAATAAAAATGTTTGGGACGGCCGTCGATTTCCGCCTTGATTCCGGCTTGCCGCAATTGGGTGCGCAACTGTTGGGTGACTTGCGCAATGAGCTGTTCGCGCTCGGCGCGCTTCATTCCCACTTTGCGCACCAAATCGTAATATCCTTCCGGGTCCAGATAGCGCAAAGACAGATCTTCCAGTTCCCATTTTACCGTATAAATACCCAGACGATGCGCCAGCGGCGCATAAATATCCAAGGTCTCTTGGGCGATGGCCACTTGCCGTTCCGGAGTTTTGTATTTCAGGGTGCGCATATTGTGGAGCCGGTCCGCAAGTTTGATCAACACCACCCGGATGTCTTTGGCCATGGCCAAAAACATCTTGCGCAAAGATTCTGCCTGCTGTTCTTCCCGGGAAGTGAAGTTCAGTTTGTTCAGCTTTGTTACGCCGTCCACCAGCAATTCAACTTCCTGGCCAAACAGTTCGCCGATGGTGGCGGAAGTGACGCCTTCCACGTCCTCCACGCAATCGTGCAAAAGGCCTGCGGCAATGGTGGTGCCGTCCAGCATCAGATCCGCCAAGATGACGGCCACTGCACATGGATGGAGGAAATATGGCTCGCCGGACTTTCGAAGCTGGTTTTCATGGGCCTTTTGGGCGAAGGCATAGGCGCGGCGAACCACGTTCATGTCGTCGTCGGGGTGATATTTGCGTATGCGTTCGATCAGTTCGTCGATTTGAATGATTTGGTGTACCGTTTCTTTGCTGTCATTCATCCACCGGCGCCTCCCTCCGTGCAAAATTGTTTTAACGCCAAGATTCGTTGAAACATGGCGCTGTTCATAGGGTCTGTTTTTCCCGCGTTTTGTATGCGAAAGCAGGGAACCGCGCCTTCTTCCACGAAAATCAGGCGCATGTCCTCCAGCGCCGCGATGGCTGCCTGGGCGCACAATCGCGCGCGCCCAGAACCTGCCGCCGCCAGGCAGCACATTTCTTGCCGGGTACGGGCAAAGCATGGGCGGCGGGATGCCGCGATGAGCGCGCGCAGGACTTCCCGCAAGTCATGGACGTCCGGAAGATCTTTCAACCATTCCGGAACAGGAAAGCCGTTTAGCCTTTGCACATTTTCACAATCCGACAGGGGACACCAGGGAATGCCCGCCAACACAACCCGGGCATAGTTTCGGGGATGTTCGCCCGCGGGATACACACACAGCGCGTTAAATGCCCGCGGATCGCCGGGATATCTCCCCACGGACAGATCAAACGCTGCGTCCGACAGTGCATCCGCCAAATCCACGGCGTCCCGTGCGTCGCCCATCAGCACCAGCGTGCCTTGGGGTGAAGCATGCAACGCTTCCAACAGCGCATCCAAAGAGATGCTTTGCTGCGGAAGGATATAATCTCTATTATAGAGCATCTCTGTTAAGAAATCGCTCTGGAATTCCTCTTCCTGGGGAAGAATTGCCTCCAAACGAGCGGCGTCCGATGGGATTTCCAGCGCTTTTGCCTCCGCCTGCACGCTGACGCGGCCGCCGAACGCGTTGAGCTTGGGCGTGAACAGCATGTCGCAATCCTGCCCCAGCAGCTCCTTTGCGCGATGTCCTTCCCGAAACCGAATGCCGTCCATGCGGCGGTTGTTTTGGCACAGGCGCAGTTTCAGATGCGCGCCGTCCGCGCCGACGCTTCTGGCTTCTTCCACCCGGACTCGGGCCAGAAAAACTGGCGCCGGGTTGCCGAATCCGGTGGGTTGCATATCGTCCAGCAGGCGCACCAGCGGTTCGCTGATTCGGGATAAGGGCAGTTCCAGGTCGTATTCTGCCCGGGGAATGTACGCCTCCGGCGGAATGGCGGCAAACAACGCTTCGTCCAGCCTGCGCTGCAATTCAGGAATGCGGTCGCGCGGCATGGTGAGCCCTGCCGCCTGCTTGTGGCCGCCAAAGCGTTGGAACAAATCGGATACGCCGCACAGCGCCTGATAGATATCCACTTCCGGGATGCTGCGGCAGGAGCCTATGGCCGTATCGCCGTCCACGGCCAGAAGGATGGAAGGATAGTGATATTTTTCCGTAAGGCGGGAAGCGCCCAGACCGATTACGCCGGGATTCCAGCCTTCTCCCCAAAGCACCATGATGCGGTGGCGGGGGAAATCAAAGGACTCCAGCTGCGCTTCCGCCTGAGAGACAATTTGTTGTTCCACATCCTTGCGCAGCGTATTTTCCCGTTCCAGCTCCTCCGCGCGAAGCATGGCGCCGTCAAAGCTGGCTTCTGTCAGCAGTTCAAAGGAACGCCGGGCGTCTCCCAGTCTGCCGCCGGCATTGAGACGCGGAGCAAGCTGAAAGGCAACGTTCCCCGCGGTGAGGGCATGGTTTTCCATGCCGGATACGCGAAGCAGGGCCTGTATTCCCGTGCGCGGAACGCGATTCAGCTTTTCCAACCCCAAATGCACCAGAACGCGGTTCTCTCCCGTCAGAGAGACGAGATCCGCCACGGTGGCCAGCGCGGCCAGGTCCGCATACGGCATCGCCGCGTCCAGACCGCCCAGCGCGCAAACCAGATGGAACGCTACGCCTGCGCCGCACAGCGCGGGAAACGGATAATCATTCAGCAGCGGATTCACCGTGGGACAATCGGGCAGCGTGTCTCCGGGACGGTGGTGGTCTGTCACGACGCAATCCATGCCCAGACGCTGCGCCAGCGCGACTTGCGCCCCGCAAGAGATGCCGCAATCCACGGTGATCATCAGCGTGTTGCGCTCAGCCAGATTTTGCATGGCCGCGTCGTTCAGCCCGTAGCCTTCGTGGTGTCTGGAGGGCAGATATACTTCCGCTTCGACGCCCTGAGACTTCAGATACAGATACAAAATTGCGCTGGCGCACACCCCGTCTACATCGTAGTCTCCGTATACGCAAATGTGTTCCGACGTGTCCAAAGCCCGCTGGATGCGGGAAACCGCCCTTTCCATGTCGCTCAGCAGGAAAGGGTCGTGCAGTTGAGAGGCGTCGGGATGGAGAAAGCGATCTGCCGCTTCCTCGGAATCAATGCCGCGCTGGGAAAGCAATAGATGCAGCGCTTCCGGCATGGTTTCCGGGCGGGGGAAATGGGTGGATTCGGTGGCGCGAGGCAGAAATCTCAGCATGAGGGCTCCTTTCGTGGCGAACGGGCATGTCGGGAATAAAGGAATCAGGAACCGTACCTTAGGCGCGATTCCTGATTGTGAAGCGGTTATTTGCGATTAGGCGTCGGCGTTGGCTTTTTTGGCGGCTTTGCGGGCAAGGTATTTTTCGCTAAGGAATGCCCAAGTCTGTCCGGAAAGCAATACGGAGGAGTAAACGCCTGCCAGCATGCCCACGATCAGCGGGAATGCAAATTCACGAATTGTGTCAATGCCGAAGATATACAGCAATACCAGCGTGATCAGGGTGGTAATGGTGGTGTTCACGGTGCGGCTTAATGTGTTCTGCACGGAAATTTTCACGATTTCCATTCTGGGCAGCTGGGTATAGCCGGGCTTCTTTGCCGTTTCACGAATGCGGTCGAAGATGATGATGGTGTTGTTGATGGAATATCCCACAATGGTGAGCACCGCTGCAATAAAGGAAGAATTCACCTGGAAAAACGCGCGGAAAAACACCATGAAGGAGCACATAATCAACACATCGTGCACCAAGGCCAGCAACGCGGACACGCCGGAAAGCGGATCAAAGCGCAGGGCGATATAGATCAGCATGCAAACAAAGGCAATCAGCAGAGCCTTCACGGCATTGCCAATCAAATCGCGGCCAGCCGTGGCAGACACGTGATCGATGGACAGGAAGGAGAAGTTTTCGTATTTTGCGCTCATTTCCTTTTCCAACAGGGCGCGAACGTGGCTGGTTTGATCGTTGATGGTCAGCAAGATGCGCATGCGGGTGCCGGCTTCGGGATCGACCTCTTCCGCGGGCTGTTCCGTCGCTTCGGCGGTTTCCTCGGGCGTGGTAATCTCCTCAGAAACGGCAGTTTCTTCGGGCGCAATGGTTTCTTCCGGAACTTCCACATATTCGTACCGGGAGAAGCTGATGTTTTCTACTTCGATTTCGGTGGCGGCAAGGGCGTCCCGAACGGCGGTTTCAATGGCTGCAATGTCATATCCTTCCTGGCCGATTTCGTATTCGAAGGCATAGCCGCCAATATAATCGCCATCCAGGCTGTTGTCCTTGGCGTAATTGTTGGTCATGCGGCGATAGGAAAGCTTGACGGCATCCGCGTACACAGACTGCACAGCCTGGTGCACGGCATCTTCCATTCCTTCGGTTTCGTCTACCAGACTCAGGCGAATCTGCAAATCCGTCATGCCGTCGTCCTCAATGCCGGATTTATCCGGGTTCAGCATGGCGGCAGGCGCTTCTTCCGGGGCGTTTTCTTCGCCGGCGTTGTTGGCGGCATCCTCGCCTTCCTCGGCAGAGGCTTCTTCGCCTTCTTCAACAGCGGCTTCCTCGCCGGCCCGCTTGGCGGCCAATTCTGCCTGCAAATCCAAAGATGCCTGGCTGGGGTTGGCCTTGGTTACCAGTGCGTCGGGATATCCGGCGCTGGCCAGCACCAATTCTGCGTCATGGGTGTCAAACGCTTCCCCAACGGAATAGGTCAGCAGGGAACCGCCCGTGAAGTCAATGCCAAAATTCATGCCTGCGCCGCACACGGACAGAACCAGCGCCACAACCATGATCGCCGCGGAAATCAGAAGGAAAATGCGATACTTTTCCGTAATCCAGTTTGTCTTCATGCTCGTTGTCCTCCCTTATCGCGTGTAGGCCGCCATGTTCTTTATGCCGAGACGCACCATCAGCTTCAGCAGCCAGCGGGTGACAAACACGGCGGTGAAGAAAGACGCGACGACGCTGATCAGAAGCGTTGTGGCAAAGCCCTGCACGGAGCCGGTGCCGAAATACAGCAGCACCACGGCGGCGATGACGGTGGTCACGGAAGCGTCCAGCACGGCGGAGAACGCGTTTTTGAAGCCGAAGGTCACGGCGTTCATCACGGAACGACCGTTCTTCAATTCTTCGCGGAAGCGCTCAAAGATAATCACGTTGGCGTCCACGGCCATGCCGATGCCCAACAGAATGCCGGCGATGCCCTGCAGCGTCAGCTGCGCGCCAAAGATCGCCAGGGCGTAAAGCACGATCAGCACATAAATGCACAGCGCCAGGGAAGACGCGAAACCGGGCAACCGATACATGATAATCATGAAAAGCGCAACCAGAGCCAGACCCAAAATGCCCGCCAACAGCGCGCCGTCAATGGCTTCGATGCCCAGCGTGGCGGAAATGGCGCGGGTTTCGCTTTCCTCAATGTCCAGCGGCAGCGCGCCGGAGAGGATCAGCGTTACCAGGCGCTTGGAGGCCTCGTAACTTTCCTCCTGGGTCATGCCGGTGAAGGTGATGCTGCCGGATCCGCCGGTGATGGCCTGGTTCACCCTTGGGCTGGAAATTTCTTCGTTGTCCAGATAAATCGAAATGGTGTTGCCGACCCATTGAGTGGTGGCGTCGCCAAAGGCCTTGGCGCCCTCGCTGGTAAGTTCAAAGGCAACGCAATACATGCTGTTTTCCGTGGTGGAAACGCCGCAGTTTTTGATGTCGTCGCCTTCAATGATGACCGCGCCGGTGGGGTCGCGGAATTCCAGATGGGCGGGCGTGCCGATGATGTCCATCACCGCTTGGGGATCGTCCACATCGGGGATTTCCACGCGAATGCAATCGTCGCCCTGGGCGGAGACGGTGGCTTCCGTGTATCCCTGGTTGGTTAGACGAGTGCGCAGCGCTGAAATGGTGCCTTCCAGCAGCGCGTCGTAGTTGTCCACGTTGGTGTCCGTAACGCGGTATACCGTGGATACGCCGCCGGACAGATCCAGTCCCAGGCTGATGGCCTTGCCCACCGGCAGGAATTTATACTTGCCGATTTGGAAGCCTGTCAACGCGATGATTGCGATGGCGATGATCAGCACCGTGACGATTCCGAGTTTGACCAGACTCTTTGCCTTCATTCAGATGTCCTCCCTGCCGCGAATGCAGACGCATTCGACTTGCCATGTATCATAACAATTCCTTATTATATCCGATTCGACAGGCAACGTCAAGAAGCAAACGAAAATTGCCTTTGCATTTGCGATGTTCGCACTGCCCGGCAGAAAAATTTCCGGAAAACGGGTTCGTGCTCCGCGCGTGCCGGCCGCGCCTTTTTTCACGCCGGGTATTGCATTTTTCCGTTCGGTGTGCTATACTGAATCGTCCGCGGATGATGATGACTGGGTCCCGTGCGGCGTCATGCTGTGAATCTTGTCAGGGCCGGAAGGCAGCAGCAATAAGCAGATGTTGACGCGCGCCGCGGGAGCTTCCTGGTTTGAATTCGCGGGCTTTTTCCATTTGTTTGCGAAAAAATAAACTGAAATCGGTTTTTGTGCTTTCGCAATCATATAGAACTGTGGTACAATAAGATCGGATGTTACTGTGTCCGATTGGAGGGTTGTTCCTTGAACCGTTGCAAGAAATTCTATGAAGCGCTGTCGCAGGATGGATTTGCCGCCGCGCTGATTCACCGGCGTGAAAATGTTCGTTATCTTACGGGCTATACTGGAGAAGGGGCGCTTTTTGTGTCGGAAAACTGTCAGGCGATTCTGACGGATTTTCGTTATGTGGAACAGGCGGGGCGCGAGGCTCCGGAGTGTGTCTGCCTGCGCACCGGCGCGGGAGAAACGGAGAAATCCCTGGTTGTCCAGCTGGCCTCGGAGCATCATGTGGATGTGATGGCGCTGGAAACCGATTACATTAGTCATGAGCAGTTTCTGGCGCTGGAACAGAGCATGCCCGGCGTGACGCTGAAGCCCTTGGGCGGCATTTGTACAGCGATGCGCATGGTAAAGGATGAAGAAGAAATCGCTTCCATTCGCGAGGCGGCGCGCATTTCCTGCAAGGCGTTTGACCGCATTTTGAAAAAGCTCAAGCCCGGCATGACGGAACGCCAGGTGCAGATGCTGCTGGACTATGAGATGCTGTCTCTGGGCAGCGAGGAACGCGCCTTTGATACCATTGCCGCAGCGGGAATCAACGGCTCTTTGCCCCATGCGAAGCCGTCTGAACACGTCATTGAGCGCGGCGAAATGTTGACGCTGGATTTCGGCGCCACCATTCACGGCTATAAGTCCGACATGACCCGCACCGTCGCCTTTGGCAGCGTTCCCGCAGAGTTAAAGGCCATGTATTATGCCGTGTTGCGCGCCCAGGAGGCGGCGCTGTCGGTGATCCGCCCCGGCGCGGTGTGCGGCGACATAGACAAGGTGGCGCGGGATCCCCTGGAGCGGCGCTATCCCGGCGCGTTTGGCCACAGCTTGGGCCATGGCGTTGGCCTTTTCATTCACGAACAGCCCCGGTTGGCCACCGGTTCTCAGACGGTGCTGGTTCCCGGCAACGTGGTAACGGTGGAACCCGGCGTATATATCCAAGGTCTGGGTGGTTGCCGGATCGAGGACATGGCGATACTGACTTCGGACGGCTTTGTAAACCCGATTACGTCGCCGAAGCAGCTCATCGAGCTGTAACCACAATCTAATTTTAGGAGGCATCCCCCATGATCAATGCAAGCGATTTTCGAAACGGCGTTACGATTGAGATGGACAACGGCATTTGGACGATCGTGTCCTTTTTGCACGTCAAGCCCGGCAAGGGCGCGGCGTTTGTGCGTACCAAGCTCAAAAACATCGTTACCGGCGCGGTAATTGAACGCACATTCAACCCCACGGACAAAATGGCGAAGGCGATGATCGAAACCAAAGAGATGCAATATCTCTACAATGACGGCGAGTTCTATTATTTCATGGATCAGGATACCTTTGAACAGACGCCGCTGACCCAGGATCAGGTGGCGGATGCCATTCCCTTCGTGAAGGAAAACACCAACGTTACCGTGCGCTTTTTCAAGGGCGCGCCCTTCTCTGTTGCTGCGCCGAACTTTGTGGAATTGGAAGTCACTGCGACGGAGCCCGGCTTTAAGGGCGATACCGCTTCCAACACCACCAAGCCTGCTACCGTGGAAACGGGTTTCACTTTGCAGGTGCCGCTGTTTATCGAAATTGGCGACGTAATCAAGATCGATACCCGCGAGGGCGGCGAATACCTGGGCAGAGTCTGATTCGTTTGGCTTCTGCTGGCTGCATTTCAAGCGCCAGACCGGGGAAGGCAGAACGACGGCGTGCGAAAAAACCATTACAAAAGAGCAGAACGGGGCAACGTCCAAGTTCTGCTCTTTTCCAAATGCGTGAACGGGAGGTGTTCTTGATGGAATCTCTGGGCAAGAAGGTCGGATATCTAAGGGGAATGTTGGAAGGCATCGGCGAGGAGGAACAAAATACGCTCAACGGAAAGCTGATGCAGGGCATCGTGGAGCTTCTGGGCGCGTTGAGCGACCGTGCGGACGCCGTGGACGAAATGCTGGCCGAGCTCAACGATTATGTAGAGAGCATTGACGACGATCTTTCGGAATTGGAAGGTTCCGGGGACGGGCAGGATTTCGACGAAGAAAGCTTCGATGACGACGAAGAAGATCTGGACGAAGACTACGCGGAAGATCAGCTGCATTTGCTGCGCACGGAAGAAACGGACGATATCGCGCTGGCAGGCGGGCTTTGCCCGGAATGCGGCGGATTGTTCTTTGTGGAAGGATCCGAGGAGGAAAAATACGTGTGCCCCCATTGCGGAAAGACGGTTTCCGTAACGCCGCTCACGTCGGAAAACGCGCCGATCGGAAAACCGGCCAGGGAAGAATAGCCGCCCGCATTCCCGCGAATGGCATGCAAGCCGCCGCAGTTTTTTCAGCTTCGCTGTTTTATCGCGCCGGAAAATGGGTATATGGTTCATAGACCCAAGGAAATACAAGAGAAATATGGAGGGCTTGCAAATGAAAAGACTTGTTTGTGCTTTGCTGTGTGCGATGCTTCTGTTGTTTGCGTGCGCTCAGGCGGAAGAAATGCCCGTGCGCGTGGCCTCTTTAAAGGGGCCTACCAGCATGGGGCTGGTGAAGCTGATGCAGGACGCAAAGGAGGGCGCGTCCGCGAACGAGTATACCTTTGCGGTGGAGGGCACCGCAGATGCCATTGCGCCGCTGTTGGTGCGTGGGGAATTGGATATTGCGTTGGTGCCCTGCAATCTCGCCAGCGTTTTGTATAACAACACGAAGGGCGCCGTACAGGTAGTCGCCATCAACACGCTGGGCGTGCTGTATGTGGTGGAAGCTGGAGAAACCGTAAACCGCGTGGAAGATCTTGCCGGCAAAACAATTTATTCCACTGGCAAGGGAACAACGCCGGAATTTGCGCTCAATTACGTGTTGGAAAAAAACGGTTTGGATCCCGAAAAGGACGTGACGGTGGAGTTTAAGTCCGAAGCGACGGAAGTTGCTTCCGCGCTGCTCAACGACGCGGCGGCCATTGCAGTGCTGCCGCAGCCCTATGTGACCGCTGTGTTGGCCCAGAACCAGGATTTGCGCGTCGCGCTGAGCCTGACGGAGGAATGGGATCGGGTTGGAGATGGCAGCGCCATGATTACCGGCGTGGCCATTGTGCGCACGGAATTTGCCCAACAAAACCCTCAGGCAGTGGCGGATTTCTTAAAAGAATACGCGGCTTCTACGGAATATGTCAACGAAAATCCCGCGGAAGCGGCCGTTTGGATTGAGGAACTGGAGATCGCCAAGGCTGCCATTGCGGAAAAAGCCATTCCGGCATGCAACATCGTGTGCATTTCGGGCGCGGAAATGATGGAAAAAGTATCCGGATATCTTTCGGCGCTGTATGCGCAGAATCCCGAGGCTGTGGGAGGAACACTGCCGGATGAAGCGTTCTATTATCTTGGAGAAGTCGCGTAAGCTCGTGACAAAGCTGGCTGCCGTCGCGTTTTGGATTGGAGCATGGCAGCTGGGAAGCATGGCCGTAGGACAGGAGATTCTGTTGGTTTCTCCTGTCCTGGCGTGCAAAACGCTCGTTTCGATGATGGGAACGAGCGAATTTTATGTGGCGGTGGCCGGCTCGTTTGGCAGAATTCTATTGGGGTTTGCATTGGCAATGCTGCTGGGAATCGCTTTGGCGGCGTTGGCCAAAGCGTCGCGGGTGGTGCGGACGCTGCTTGCGCCGCTGATGTCCGTGATCAAAGCGACGCCCGTGGCCAGTTTTGTGATCTTGGCGCTGATCTGGATTTCTTCGACGAATCTGTCGGTATTTATTGCGTTTTTGATGGTGCTGCCGATTGCCTACACCAATGTGCTTACGGGACTGGATGGCGCTGATCCCAAATTGCTGGAAATGGCGCGGGTGTTTCGCATGCGTCGCCGGGATGTTGCCTGGGCAATATACGCGCCCGCGGCGTTTCCGCAGCTGCTTTCCGCCGCCAGGCTTTCGCTGGGCATGTGCTGGAAGGCAGGCATTGCGGCGGAAGTGATCGCCCAGCCGAAGCAATCCATTGGTTCGGCGCTGCAGCAGGCGAAATTGTTTTTTGCAACGCCGGAATTGTTTGCCTGGACGCTGGCGGTAATCCTGCTCAGCGTTTCCTTTGAGCAGCTGGTGTTGCTGGCAATCGGGCGATGGATGCGCGCCTGGAGAGGAGGCGTGGAATGATTCGCATGGAGCATGTGTCCAAAAAATTCGGGGAGAAAACCGTGCTGCGGGATGTGTCCCTGGAATTGGCGGACGGCGGACGTGTTGCCGTGGAGGGGCCGTCCGGATGTGGAAAGACGACGCTGCTGAACATCATGATGGGGCTGCTCCCCCAGGATGCGGGAAACATTCTGCGAAGCAACGTGGACAAAATGGCGGCGG
>JAQXRL010000373.1 GCA_029218505.1 Eubacteriales bacterium
GCTCCGTCAGCGCGACCATGCGCAGCACACGGCTGCCCAGACGAATGACTTCCGGGTCCTGCGTAAAAATGGCCATCATCTTTTCTGCCAGAAAGAACAACAGCGCGCCGGATAACGTCATGACGGCGGCCTCCAGGATCAGAATCACGCGAGAGACGTCCCGCATGTACGCCTTGTCCCGCATGCCATAGGCGTTGCCGGAAAGCGTGGCGGCAGCGGCCTGCATGCCGTATGCGGGAATGTAAAAGGCGGATTCCGCCGTGTTGGCAATGCTGTGCGCCGCCAGGGAGACGGTGCCCAGCGTATTGATGATCGAGGAAAAGGATACGTAGCCCAGCGAGGTTCCGAAGCGCTGCAATGCCGCCGGGAGCGCCACCTTCAGACATGGCTTTAATACGTCCCAGTCCGGGCGAATGGCCCGTCCTTTGGGGGAAACGACGGGATGCCGCCACAGCGCCAACGTCATGCCCATGCCGCCGAGAACGAAGGCAACCGCGGTGGCGATGGCCGCGCCCTCAACGCCCAGCCCTGCGCCGGGAATTCGGATGACTTGTCCCAGGAAACGCACGGTGCGGGCATCATAAATCAAAAAGAAATTCAGCACAACGTTTGCAAGGTTCATCAGCAGGTTGAACTTCATGGGCGTGCGGGTGTCGCCCGTGGCGCGAAGCACCGTACCGAACACGATGATGGCGCTGCGCAACAGCATTGGGGAATAAATGATGAAGAAATATCGGGACGCCACTGGCTGAATGTCGGCTTCTGCATGCATCCATTGGGGAATTTTGCGGTGCAGGCACAGCGCCAGCGCCGTAAACAGCGCGCCGCTGATCAGCGCCGCCAGCACGGACTGGACGGCGGCACGGGCGGCGTTGTCGAAGCGCTTTGCGCCGTATTCCCGGGCGATATATGCCAGAAAGCCGATTCCCAAAGCGGAAACGGAAGTGTTCACCAGCCAGTTGATGGTTGTGGTGGTGCCAATCGCAGCGGTGGCGGCGGCGCCCAGCCGGCCCACCATGGCCGAATCCACGTATTGTGTCGCCACCTGCATCGTCTGTTCCAAGACCGTGGGCCATGCCAGAACCAGAATAATCCGTAGCGTTCCGCGCTGCGTTTTCATAAAAAAACCTCCGCCGTGTTTTGTGCGTTGGATGTGTTGGCCGCAGACGCTATGCGCGCGGCAAACAACATTATAACACAAACGACGGCGGAGTGGGTTAATTATTCCGCAAGGGAGTGCTTTGCGGGCACCATGACCTTTTCTTCATAACAGGCAAAGGCGCGATCGACCAGTTCCCGTTTGGGCGGCCGGGTAAAGATGCTGACCACCGGCACAAGCAGGAAGCCGGCCAGCATGGCAAATGCGCCGCAGTTGATGGGGGATTGCAAAATGGGCGGGAATGCGGACCGGAAGAGCATGTTCAAAACCATGATGCCGGTGCCAAAGATGAAGCTGGCCCAAGCGCCTGCGGTGGTAACGCGTTTCCAATACAATCCGTACAGGAACGGCGCCAGAAACGCGCCGGCCAAAGCGCCCCAGGAAACGCCCATCAGCTGTGCGATAAAGGTTACGGAGTTTTGATATTGCACGATGGCAAGGATCACGGAAATCAGAATGAATACGCCGGTTAATACGCGAATGCAGATCAATTGCTTTTTCTCGTCCATGTCCTTCACGACGGTTCCCCGGAGGAAATCCAGCGTCAGGGTGGAACTGGAAGTCAACACCAGAGAGGAAAGGGTGGACATGGAAGCAGACAGCACCAGAATGACCACGATGGCAATGAGCAAGGGCGACAATTCCGAAAGCATCGCGGGAATGACCGCGTCGTATCCCTCCGTGGCGACATTCACCTTGTCGCCAAACAATCTGCCAAATCCGCCCAGGAAGTAGCATCCGCCGGCCACCACCACGGCAAACAGCGTGGAGATGACGGTGCCCTTCTCAATGGCATGCTCGTCGCGGATGGCGTAAAACTTGCCCACCATCTGCGGAAGTCCCCATGTGCCCAGCGAAGTCAGAATGATGACCGCCAGCAATCCAACGGGGTCCGGGCCAAAGAAGGAAGCAAATACGCCAGGCTGCGTGGAGGCGGCGGCATCGGAGACGCTTGCCAGTTCCGATACGGAGTTCAGGAAACCGCCGTTGATTTTCAATACGGCGCAGATGACGGCGATGATGCCGCCCAACATGATGATTCCCTGAATGAAATCGTTAATGGCGGTTGCCATGTAACCTCCGGCGATGACGTATACGCCGGTCAGCAACGCCATAATGACAATGCACCACACGTAATCGATGTGGAACGCCATCCCGAACAGACGAGACAGGCCGTTGTACAGGGACGCGGTGTACGGAATGAGAAAGATAAACACAATCACGGAAGCGCCCAGCTTCAACGCTTTGCTGTCGAAGCGGTGGCCGAAAAATTCAGGCATGGTGGCGCTCATGAAGTGTTGCGTCATCAGGCGGGTGCGCCGTCCCAGAACCACCCAGGCCAGCAAAGACCCCAGAAACGCGTTGCCCAGGCCGATCCATGTGGATGCAAGGCCAAACCGCCAGCCAAACTGTCCGGCATATCCCACGAAAATGACAGCGGAGAAATACGACGTGCCATAGGCAAAGGAGGTGAGCCACGGCCCGACATTGCGGCCTCCCAATACGAATCCGTTTACGTCCGTGGCATGGCGGCGACTGTACCAGCCAACGCCCAGCATGATGCCAAAGAACACCAAAACCAGCACAACCTTTGTAACCATACAGATCCTCCTCCTTTAATCCTGCGTTTTTTTCTCTGTCAGCTGCGATTCTGGGCGTCCACCAGATGATCGCCGCCGTACATTTTGCGCAATTTGGGCTTTTCAATCTTGCCCGTGGGGTTTCTGGGAACATCGGCAAAGATGATTTTCCGCGGGCGCTTGTATCGGGGCAACTTGGCGCAATAATCCATGATGTCCTGTTCGGTGCAGGCGCGTCCGGGCCACAATTCGATAATCGCGGCGGCAATTTCGCCCAAACGCGGGTCGGGCAGACCGATGACCGCCACGTCGCGAATATCCTTGTGGGCGTTCAGGAAGTCCTCAATCTGAACGGGATAGATGTTTTCGCCGCCGGAAATGATGACGTCCTTTTTGCGGTCCACCAGGAAAATGAATCCGTCTGCGTCCTGCATGGCCATGTCCCCGGTAAACAACCATCCGTCTCGCAACACCTCGCGGGTTGCGCGCTCATCCTTGTAATAACAGGTCATGACGCCGGGGCCTTTGACGCACAATTCCCCAACCTCGCCCTGAGGAACGGGTTCGCCGGCTTCGTTGGCAATTTTGGCTTCCCATCCGAAACCGGGAATGCCGATGGCGCCCACTTTGTGGATGTTTTCCACGCCCAGGTGTACGCAGCCGGGGCCGATGGATTCGGAAAGACCGTAATTGGTGTCGTATTGATGATGGGGGAAATATTCCTTCCAGCGGCGAATCAGGCTTTGGGGAACAGGCTGCGCGCCGATGTGCATCAGCCGCCACTGGTCAAGGTGGTAATCGCTCAATTTCACTTTGCCCTGATCCAGCGCGCCCAGGATGTCCTGCGCCCAGGGCACCAGCAGCCATACGATGGTGCATCCCTCGTCGGATACGGTTTTCAGAATGTTTTCAGGCTTGGTTCCCTTCAGCAGCACGGATTTTGCGCCCATCAGAAAACTGCCGAACCAGTGCATTTTTGCGCCGGTGTGATACAGGGGCGGTATGCACAAAAACACGTCGTTGCGCGTCTGCCCGTGATGGTTTTGTTCCACCCGGCAGGCATGGATGAGGCTCTCATGGTTGTGCAGAATTGCCTTGGGAAAGCCTGTGGTTCCGGAGGAAAAATAGATGGCGGCGTCGTCCTGCTCGGTCAGGGGAATGGAAGGGGAGACGCTGGAGCAATCCGCCGTGATTTCCTGATAGGAATCTGCAAAGGAAGGACACACGCCGCCGTTGCCGACATAAATCAACAAGCGGTTTTTGCACAACGTGTCCGCGATCTCCTCCAGCCGGCCGATAAATTCCGGCCCGAACACCAAAACTTCCACGTCCGCCAAATGAACGCAATATTCGATTTCATCGGAAGCATACCGGAAGTTCAGCGGCACCGCCAGCGCGCCGGTTTTGAGAATGCCGAAGTAGATGGGCAGCCATTCCAGGCAGTTCATCAGCAAAATGCCCACCTTGTCGCCCTTCTTCACGCCACGGGAAAGCAACAGATTGGCAAAACGATTGGCCTTTTCGTTGAATACGTTCCATGTAATTTCCCGGCGATAGGGCGTGGTGTTGGCGGGTTCGGTCAGTTCGAATTCCTTCCAGGTGACGTGGCGGCTTTCCGTCTGTTCGGGATTGATTTCCACCAACGCCACGTCGTTTCCGTAAAGCTTTGCGTTTTGCTCCAAGACGTCTACAATGGTCATGCGAAAACCTCCTTCAATGTCGCTCCCGCGGAAGGAAACGCAAAAAAACGCCCTCCCGCATATGCGAGAGGACGGATTCATTCTTCCGTGGTACCACCTCATTTTGGCGTATTCTTGCGAAAAACGCCCTCGTCGGGTACGGAGCAATGCTCTTATACCCTATTGCAATAACGGGCAAACCCGTCGCAGCCTACTCGAACGCGGTCTTTCAGTGCGAAGCTCACGGAATGTATTCGCCGAATTCCTACCCACCGTCTCGCACCAACCGACGGTTCTCTTGCGGCACAGCATTCGGTTACTTGTTTCCGGTCACTGCTTTTGGATGTTGTTCGAATTATACTCCGGCGCATGCGAACTGTCAAGGGGAAAACAAAAATTTACATTTCTCCGGTGCCGAAGCAATGGCGCCTTGCGCTTCTTTCGCGGCGTTTGCGGCGGCTTTTCCCCGGGAGAATTCGTTTGCCTTAACAATTATGCGTTGAAGAATTCGTCCAAATGTGGTAAAGTAAATTGGATCATTATCGTGGGAGGTTACGCCATTGAGCCTGTCCGATCGCATTGAAACGTTGCTTGCACAGGTGGAAAAACCGGTGCAGTATATGGGCGGAGAGTTTAACGCCGTCATGAAGGATCCTTCCAGCGTACAGGTGCGCTATGCGTTTTTGTTTCCGGACACCTATGATGTGGGCATGTCTCATTTGGGCATGAAGATTTTGTATCACACCATCAACAAACGCGCGGATGCCTGGTGCGAACGGGTATTTTCCCCGTGGGTGGACATGGCGGACAAGATGCGGGAAAGCGGCGTGCCGCTGTTTTCCCTGGAGAGCCGCACGCCCGTGAAGGAATTCGACCTTCTGGGCATCACGCTGCAATACGAAATGAGCTTTACCAACATTCTGGAAGCGCTGGATCTGGCGGGGATTCCCCTGCGGGCGGCGGACAGGACGGATGGACCGTTTGTCATCTGCGGCGGCCCGTGCGCCTATAACCCGGAACCGCTGGCGCCGTTTGTGGATTTGTTCGTGCTGGGAGACGGGGAAGTGAGCACCCACCAAACCATTGACGCATATCTGGAATGGAAAAAATCCGGCCTGCCCAGGTCGGAATACCTTCGAATCGCTTCCAAAATTCCGGGAGTGTACGTGCCGTCGTATTACGATGTGTCCTATCGCCCGGATGGAACCATCGATTCCATCACGCCCAAGGATGGCACCGGCGCGCCGGAACTGGTGATGAAGGCGCTGGTGAACGATTTGACGCCGGCGGACTATCCGGAAAAACTCATCGTGCCCTATGGCGAAATTGTGCACAACCGCATTATGCTGGAAATCTTTCGGGGATGTACCAGGGGCTGCCGTTTCTGCCAGGCCGGCATGATCTATCGTCCGGTGCGGGAACGTTCCCTGGAACGGCTGATGGAGCTGGCGGAAAAGCTGGTCAATGCCACGGGCTACGACGAAATCTCCCTGATGAGCCTTTCCAGCGGCGACTATTCCTGTCTGCCGGAACTGGCGCATCAGATGGTGGAAAAATTCGCCCGGCGCAGGGTCAAAATTTCTCTGCCGTCTCAGCGCATCGACAACGTGCTGACCGACACCCTGAAGGAAACCCAAAAGGTGCGCAAAACGGCGCTGACCTTGGCGCCGGAGGCGGGCACCCAGAGACTGCGGGACGTCATCAACAAGGGCGTGACGGAAGAAGATTTGATCCGTTCCGTCACCGACGCCTTCGAGCAGGGCTGGAGCGCCGTGAAATTATATTTCATGCTGGGGCTGCCCACGGAGACCGACGAGGACGTGTTGGGCATTGCGCATCTGGCGGACGTGGTCAGAAAATGCTATTTTTCCGTTCCCAAGGAGAAGCGCGCGCCGGGATTGCGCATTACCGTGAGCGCGTCGGTGTTCGTGCCGAAAAACTTCACCCCCTTCCAATGGGCGGCGCAATTGGAATACGACGAAGTGGTTCGGCGGCAGCAATTGCTCCGGCGAGCGCTGTCTTCCATCAAAGGCGTGGATTTCAAATACCATGCGCCGGATCTGTCCCTGGTGGAGGCCGTGTTTGCCCGGGGAGACAGGCGGCTGGCGGACGCGTTGGAACGCGCGTGGCGCCTGGGCTGCCGTTTCGACGGCTGGACAGAACAGTTCCATTATGACGTTTGGATGCGGGCGTTCGCGGAAACGGGAATTGATCCGGCGTTTTACGCCCATCGGCAGCGCCCGGACGACGAAGTGTTTCCATGGGAACACCTGGACAGCGGCGTATCCCGGGAATTCCTGCTGCGGGAATGGCACAAGGCGCAAAACGGCGAAATCACCCGCGATTGCCGCAAGGGATGCGTGGGCTGCGGCGTAAAGCGGTATAAGGGGGCGTGCGAATGAAGGCGATGATTCGCTTCGGCAAAAATCCCAGGCTGCGGTTTGTCTCGCATCTGGATCTGCAGCGCTTTTTCCAACGCGCGCTGAACCGCACAGGTTTGCCCATCGCGTTTTCCCAGGGCTTCAATCCCCATCCGGTAATGTCCTTTGCTTCGGCGCTGGCGATGGGATGGACCAGCGAATATGAAGTGGTGGAATTCGGCCTGGAGGCGCCCGTGGGAAAAGCGGCGGTGGAGGAAGCCGTAAAAGCCTCCCTGCCGGAAGATCTTCCGGTGTTGGAAACGCGCCTTGTGGAGGACCGGCATCCCGCGCCCATGGCCCAGGTGCGGATGGCGGATTACCGCATCGTTCTCTCCGGGGCGGATGGAGAATCCGTGCTGGAAGCCGCGGAGGAATTCCTGAATCGCGGCAGCGTTCTGGCCGTGCGCAAGACGAAATCCGGCGAGCGGGAAATCGACGTTCGGCCGCTGGCGGTGCTTTTGGCGCCCATGCCGGGGGAACTGCGGGCGCGGCTGATGCTCACGGAAAAGGACACGCTGAAGCCGGACCTGCTGGTGAAAACGCTGGCGCAGATTGCGGGCGTGGAGACGCCGGAAGTGCGGATTCACAGATTGACCTTGTTGGGACAGGATGCGGCGGGAAATCCCCAGCCGTTGATGAAGCTATGAAGCGGGAAATCCTGATTGAACATCTCATGGGGGAGACGCGCCTGGCGCTTTTGGAAGACGGCGAGCTTGCAGAAATGTATACGGAGCGCATGGGCCAGGAAAAGCTCTCCGGAAACGTTTATGTGGGCAGGGTGGAGAACATTTTGCCGGGCATGAACGCGGCGTTTGTGGATATCGGCCTGGAGAAAAACGGGTTTTTGTATGCCGGCGACATCATGCTGGATACGCGCGGAGAAGCGGAACTGGCTGCCCGGCTCAGCAGCCAGCGCATTGAAAACCTGCTGCATCGCGGGCAGCAGATTCTGGTGCAGGTGGTCAAGGAACCGGGAGGCACCAAGGGGCCGCGCGTGTCCAGCCATGTAACGCTGCCCGGCCGCAAACTGGTGCTGCTGCCTACGGTGCGGTATTGCGGCGTTTCCAAGCGAATCGAGGAGGATGAAGAACGTTTCCGCCTGCGTTCCATCGCCGAGGAGCTGTGCGCGGAAAACGGCATGGGGCTGATCGTGCGGACGGCCGCCCGAGACGCTTCCCGGGAGGAACTTTCCCGGGAATTCGGAATGCTTCGGCGCCTGTGGGAAGGCATTTCGCATCTGGAAAGCCATGTGATCGCGCCCAAGCTGATTCATCGGGACGACAGCTTGATCTATCGCGCCGTGCGGGACATGCTGGACGAGGACACGATGGCCATCCGCACGGAGAGCGAGGAAATTGCGAAAATCCTGCGCGCGGTGGCGGAGACGCTGACGCCCGAATACGCCGGCAGAATTGTGCGATATGAAGGCGATGTTCCGCTGTTCGATTTGTATCGCGTGGACAGCCAGGCGGAGAAGGCGCTCGCCCGCAAGGTGTGGCTAAAGAGCGGCGGATATCTTGTGCTGGACGAGACGGAGGCGCTCACCGTCATCGATGTAAACACGGGAAAGTTCGTTGGAAAAAAATCCTTGTCGGAAACGGTGTACCGCACGAATTGCGAGGCGGCAAAGGAAATTGCCCGGCAGCTGCGCCTGCGGGACATCGGCGGAATCATCGTCATTGATTTTATCGACATGGATCTGCCGGAACAGCGGGACAGCTTGTTGGAAGTGTTCCGGGAAAGCATGAAATCGGACAGAAACCGAACGAACATTGCGGGCTTGACCAGCCTGGGGCTGCTGGAAATGACGCGGAAAAAAGTGCGCCAGCCGTTGAGCAAACAACTGATGCACTGTTGCGACGCCTGCGGCGGTTCCGGACACGTGCCTACCTACGAGACGGTGGCCCGAAAGATTTTGCGGGATCTGTACCGGCGCAGAGACGGCGGCGTTTTGCTGGTGGACGCGCCGGCTGCGGCGGCCACGGTGCTGCTGGGCATTGGCGCGCCCCGGGGCGTGTCCGCGTATGTGTATCCCAATCCCGCCCGGCAGGGCGAAGACTACGAAATTTCCCCGGCGGACATGGCGTCGCTGCCCAAAAAGGCGCAGATGCTGAAGCAGGGATGAGGAGTAAATCATGAAGGAAAGACCCTTGGTACCCATTCAGGAGTTGAACCGGCAGCGCGAATACATGCGCCTGGTGCGGGAGATGGACGTGCGCCCGCAGAAGTATCACATCGTCACCCTGGGCTGCCAGATGAACGAACGAGACAGCGAAACCATTGCCGGAATGCTTGCGGAGATGGGCATGGAATCCGCGCCCGTCCGGGAGGAAGCCGATCTGGTGCTGTACAATACTTGCTGCGTCCGGGAAAATGCGGAAAACCGCGCCTTGGGCAACGTCATTTGGCTCAAGGAATTGAAGCGGGACAAGCCGGATATGGTCATTTGCGTGGGCGGCTGCATGACCCAGGAAAAGGGCATGGCAGAGCGCATGAAGCAGCTGTATCCCTTTATCAACGTAATCTTTGGAACCCACAACATGCATCGCTTTCCGGAATATCTCTATCGTGCGCTGCGGGAACAGCATCCCGTGGTGGAGGTGCTGGATACCGACGGGGAAATTGCGGAAGGCCTGCCGGAAAAGCGCAACCGGGATTTTTCCGCCTTCGTGAACATCATGTATGGCTGCAACAATTTTTGTTCTTATTGCATTGTGCCCTATGTGCGCGGCCGGGAACGATCCCGGGAGCCGCAGGCCGTCATCGACGAATGTCTGCGTCTGGTGGATTCCGGCGTTCAGGAAATCATGCTGCTGGGACAGAACGTCAATTCCTATCGGGGCGGCGGAAAAGAGTTTGCGGAATTGCTGTATCGGCTGGACAAGCTGGGCGTGCCCAGGATTCGCTTTATGACGTCCCACCCCAAGGATATTTCCGACGAACTCATCGCGGCCTACGGCGAGCTTTCCCATCTGATGCCCCAGCTGCATCTGCCGGTGCAGGCGGGCAGCGACGAGATTCTGGCGCGCATGAACCGGCGTTATACCCGGGAACACTATCTGGAACTGGTGCGCCGGCTTCGCAGCGTGCGTCCGGACATCGGGCTCACGTCGGATATCATCGTGGGCTTTCCCGGCGAGACGCTGGAGCAATTTGAGCAAACCATGTCGTTGGTCGAAACGGTGCGCTTTGACGCGGCATATACGTTTATCTTTTCGCCCAGGGCGGGAACGAAGGCCGCCAGCATGCCGGACGACACTCCGTATGAGGAAAAGAGCCGGCGTATCCAGCGGCTCATTGATTTGCAGCAGCGCATTTCCCTGGAAACGCTGGAAGCGCAGGTTGGGCGCAAGGAGACGGTGCTGGTGGAAAGCGTTTCTGCCCGGGATGCGGACAGCGTTGGCGGAAAAACGCCAAGGGGACACATGGTGAATCTGCCGGGCGGCAAGGAATTGATCGGAACGTTTGTGAATGTGGAAATCACCTCTGCGGGGCGCAATACCCTGCGGGGAAGAAAAATCTGACGTGGAGGAAAAACGGATGAATCAGGTATTTGCAAAAACCCGGGAACTGGGCCAGGCGCTGATCGAAAGCGAAGTTTACCAGAACATGAAGGCGGCGGAAGATAAGGCCATGCAAAACAAGGAAGCTGCCGACGCCATGAGCAAATTCTTGGAATTGCGCGGTCAGGTGCAGGAAATGCTTGCAGGGGAAAACCCGGATTCGGCGGTGCTGAAGAAGCTTTCCGACGAAATGGACGCCCAGCAGGAGCGGTTGCAAATGATGGACGACATCGTCGCCATGAACGAAGCGCGGGGAGAGTTCTCGAACCTGATCAATCAGGTCAACCAGGTTCTGCAGTTTATCGTCACCGGTCGCATTGGATCGGATGATTCCGGCTGCACGGGCAGTTGCTCCAGCTGTTCCGGCTGCAAGCATTGATCGCGGAATTCCTGTCTGCCAAGGTACAAATGCGAACCGGGAGGTGATATGACATGCCGCTTTCGCCGATGATGCAGCACTATATGGATATCAAGGAAAAATACCCGGATACCATCGTGTTTTATCGTCTGGGGGATTTTTATGAAATGTTCTTTGAGGACGCAAAGCTGGTGTCCAGGGAATTGGAACTGACCCTTACGGGCAGGGATTGCGGCCTCAGCGAGCGGGCGCCGATGTGCGGCATTCCGTATCACGCGGTGGACGCGTATCTTTCCCGCTTGATTGAGAAGGGTTACAAGGTTGCCATTTGCGAACAATTGACGGATCCGAAGGAAGCCAAAGGGTTGGTGGATCGGGACGTCATTCGCGTGGTGACGCCAGGCACGGTGATCGAACAGAACATGCTGGAGGAATGCCGCGCCAACTATATCCTCAGCGTGGTGTCTCAAAAAAACCGGGCGGGAATCGCTTTTTGCGATGTATCCACGGGAGAATTCTTTCTGTACCAGCTGGAGGATGCGAAATCCCGTCTGGGGGACGAATTGGCCAGGCTCAATCCCAGCGAGATTGTCACGCCGGACGCCGTGGCCTTTCGCGCGGCCCAGCCGGAGATGGCAAGCCGCGCCTGCAATCCTGGAGAAGATCGCTTTGCCTATGCGGCGGCTCTTCGCGCCATGACGGATCATTTTGGCAAATCCGTGGAAGAGATGGGGTTTGCCGGCCAGCGCTTGGCAATTTGCGCTGCGGGAGGACTTTTGTCGTATCTGACGGAAACCCAGAAGAATGCGCTGTGCCACATATCTCAGGCGCGGCATTACGAAAGCGAGCGCTATATGGCGCTGGATCGGGTGGCGTTGCGCAACCTGGAATTGACGGAATCCATTCGTGGAAAGGGCCGCAAGGGAACGCTGCTGGGTGTTTTGGACAAGACAAAGACCTCCATGGGCGGCCGATATCTGCGCGGTTTGATTGAACGGCCCCTGTACGACAAGGATGCGATTCATGCCCGTCTGGATGCGGTGGAGCAATTTGTGGAAAACCCCATGTCGGCGGATGCGCTCCGGGAATGCCTCTCCGGCGTGTACGACGTGGAGCGGCTGCAAAGCCGCGTGGCATATGATTCTGTAAACGCCCGGGACTGCTTGTCTCTGCGCGCCACGTTGGAGGAAATCCCGGCCATCCGTCGCGCGGGCGCGGATTTTACGGCGCCTTTGTTGGTGGAAACCCTGGCGGGGCTGGATCCCATGGAGGAGCTGACGGGCAAGCTTCGGGATATGATTTCCCCGGATGCGCCTTTGTCCGTGAAAGAAGGCGGGATCATTCGCGCGGGTTACAGCGCGGAATTGGACGAAATGCGGGAAATTTCCGCGCACGGCAAGGAATATTTGCTGGCGTTGGAAAACCGGGAACGGGAACGAACCGGCATCAAGAACCTGAAGGTGGGATATAACCGGGTATTTGGCTATTACATAGAAGTAACGAAGTCTTTTTATGGTCAGGTCCCTTATGATTATACGCGCAAACAGACGCTGGCCAACTGCGAACGCTTTATCACCCAGGAACTCAAGGATTTGGAAACGAAAATATTGGGCGCGGAGGAAAACGCCGTTCGCTTGGAATACCAGCTTTTTGTGGGCTTGCGGGAGGAACTCAAGGCGCTGCTGCCTCGGATTCAGGCTACTGCGCGTTCGCTGAAGACACTGGACGCGCTGCTTTCCCTGGCCCAGGCGGCAAGAGAGAACGGTTATGTGCGTCCCCGGATCAACGAGGACGGCCGAATCGACATTCAGGATGGACGGCATCCCGTGGTGGAGGAATCCATGGGCCGGCAGGCGTTTGTTCCCAATGACACGCATTTGGATGAGGAACACCGCGTCATGATCATTACAGGGCCGAACATGGCGGGAAAATCCACGTATATGCGGCAGACCGCGCTGATCGTGCTCATGGCGCACATGGGCAGCTTTGTTCCCGCTGCTTCCGCCGACATCGCCCTGACGGATCGCATTTTTACGCGCATTGGCGCGTCGGACGACCTCTATGGCGGGCAGTCCACTTTTATGGTGGAGATGACGGAATTGGCGACCATTCTGAAATTTGCCACGGAGCGCAGCCTGCTGATTTTGGATGAAGTCGGCCGGGGCACCTCGACCTTTGACGGGCTGTCAATCGCTTGGGCGGCCGTGGAACACATCGCCGGCGAAAAATGCAAGGCAAGGGCGCTGTTCGCAACGCATTACCATGAACTGAGCGAATTGGAGGGCCAGCTGCCTGGCGTGACGAATTACCGCATCACCGCCAAGGAACAGGGCGAGGATGTGATCTTTCTTCGAAAAATTGTGCCTGGCGGTGCGGACAGAAGTTATGGCGTTGCTGTGGCGCGCCTGGCAGGGCTGCCAAAGTCCCTCATCAGCAGAGCACGTCAGATTATGGCGCGGTTGGAAGTGGATGGGGAGATGAACGGCTCCATCGGAAAGACCATACTGGACAAACGCAAAAATTCGGGGAATCGCCAGGTGGGCATGATGGATTACAAACCCATGGAACTGACCGACGAAATCGCAAAGCTGGATGTGGTCAGCATGACGCCAATCGAGGCCTTGAACAAGCTCTTTGAACTCAACGAGAAGGCCAGGCGCATCTAAACCGGATTCGCTTGCTGTATTACAAAAACAGACCGAAGTATCGAAATTGCCGCAAGAAACAGACTGAAGTCTGCATGCAAAACCGCAACAATTTTGCCGGCACAAAACACGACAAATTTGCAAAATACGAGAAAGAAACAACGCGGTTTCAACAATTTTTTCGAAGGAAAACGACGGTTTTTTCGAGAAAAATGGAGGAGATTATGCCGATACGAATCCTGGATGCGGCCATTGTGGGCCGGATTGCCGCCGGCGAAGTGGTGGAACGGCCATGCTCCGTGGCGAAGGAATTGATGGAAAATTCGCTGGATGCAGGGGCGACTTCCAT
>JAQXRL010000374.1 GCA_029218505.1 Eubacteriales bacterium
GCATCTTCGTCCTCCAGAGGCACATCGTGAAATTCAAACTGGCAGAAAAGATCAAAGTCCGCCAGATATCGTCCACCGTCCTTTCGCACGCTGTATGTATAAATTTCTTCGGTGGACATTCCGCTGTGGCGGAAGGAAAACGCTTGAATGGCCGCGTCCGTTGCTGGACGGTCCGGAAAATTGCAGCCGAAGAGCGTCAACAGAAGGAACATCAGAAAGAATAATCGCTTCATTCGCCCATTCCGCCTTCTGCGAGAGAGCCGCTCAGCACGGCGCACAGCCAGGCAGCATGTTCGCGCAGAGGCAGTTCCAACGCATATTCCACCTGTTCCGCGGAAGGCGGACTTTGAAAGCAGGCATACCATGTTTCCATGGCAAGGCGGCGTGTTTCCATGGAGGAAAGATACAAAGCCTTTGCTGCGGCGATGGAAGCGCGATTGGCTTCATCCGACAAGACGGACCACTGGTCGTACAGGCGAATGATTTCGGTTTGCCACAAAGCACAAGCCTGTTTGGCGTCGTCCAGTTCTCCCGTTGCCATGAGCTGTTCAGCCTGAATGTGAATTTGCATATGCGTTTCACAATAATCAATTTTGCTGTTGCCGTCGGCCATGTTCCAGTGGTTGCAAAAGGCCGGATACATGCCGCCGTCCGTATCACCGCCCTCCGCGCCTTCATATTGTCCCATTTCCTGCATCAGCCGCATCCAGTCCTCCGTCAGAGATTCGATCATGACATTGTCCGCAATGCCATCCACCGGAAGCCCGGCATAGCTTTCGTAATTCCGCACGGCTTCTTCCGTATTGGGGCCGAATTTTCCGTCCGGGAGTTCAAACAGCCATCCGGATTCAAACAGCATCTGTTGCAGGTTTGCGACTTCCTCGCTTTCGTCGCCGCGCTGTAAATCCGCCAAGGCCGCAAAAAGTGGCAGCGCGAACAGCGCAAGCGCAAGACAGAACATTCGTGCGAGATGCTTCATCAAAACCACGTCCTTTCGATTGATCTATTTCCGTGCGATGTGGAACGAGCATTTTGGAACCGCCATGTTTGGACGCCGGGTTGGCCGGAACATCCATTGTCCGGCCAGGGAGTCTGCGCAGCGCATTCCGGCGCGGGCGGTGCGCTCTACGCATCCTTCAGCCGCAGTCCGCAATGTGGACAATAGCGCATGCGGGATGACAACACCGTGTCGCAGACCGGACAGAGCCGATGCCGGTGCTGATAGAGCTGAAAAAGACTGCTTTGCGGAAGTTTTGCACCGCATTGCGGACAAGTATAGCATTTGGAGTCTTCCATTCTTTCGCAATGCCGGCACACCTTTCGGCTTTTCATGATTTCAATGCCAAAGCCATACTGATCAGGGGGTTCGCGGACAGAGGCCGTGGGTGTTTCCATGGATTTCATCCTCCCCTCCATATTTTAATCGGCAACCGCATCCATGACAAAATACCTTGTCCGACACGACTTTGGCTCCGCAGTTTGGACAAAAGGTTGGCTGTTCCTCCCATGGGGAACAATCCACGCATTCCAGCGTGTCCGCATTGTACATCACGTCTGACACCCATTTGCCGCAACGGTGGCAGAGATTGAAATGAGAACGCCCTTCCGTTTCCCATGCGTAGTCCAGCGCGTTTTCGGAAAATTCCTGCGGTACGGCCTTTGTGGTGCATATTGCGGCGCCGGAAAGCGCACAGAAGAAGCAAAACCGCTGGCCGCCGCCGTCCTGTATGATCCGGTAAACCGCTGTCTTATGGGGTGGACGAACCATGTACAATTCCCTCCTGGTTGTGGGATGTAAGGGGAAATCACTTGACGGAATTCATGCCTTGTTCTATAATGGAGAGCAGTTGCAAAACCAGGGCGCAGAAGCAGAACGCGCCCGGATGTCGCTCTGTTCCCATCAGCGGCTCGGTTTCAACAGGCGTCATGCCACAACTTCCATTATACGGATTTCCACGGTTTTGTCCCCACACCAATCCTTCAAAAGGGTGGGGAAACCCAAAATTTCCCGAAAAGGGTGGGATTCGCGCTTTCCAGGAGGAGGCCCGTATGAAAAAGACCCTTGCGCTCATGTCCGTTTTGCTTTGGATCCTGACGATGCTTTCCGGTTGCAGCACCGGCGAAGGAAAACTCAGTCCTTCCAATCCGGTTACATTGACCATGTGGCATGTATACGGAAGCCAGACGGAATCCCCGTTGAACGTGCTGATCGAAGAATTTAACCGCACCGCAGGAAAAGAAAAAGGCATTGCCGTTTCCGTTGTTTCCGTAAGCAATAGTTCCGAAATCGACGCGGCGCTGACCGCCTCGGCCAACGATGAGCCGGGTTCCGTTGCCTTGCCTGATTTGTTCACGGCGTATCCCCGCGTGGTGGAGAAAATCGGCGCAGAACGGCTTTTGAATTGGAAGCAATATCTTTCCGAAGAAGAGATTGCCGCTTATGTGCCGGATTTTCTGGCGGAGGGGCAGTTTGATGACCGGCTTTTGATGTTGCCCATCGCCAAGTCCACGGAGCTGTGCTTTGTGAACAAGACATTGTTTGACCGCTTTGCCGCCGATACGGGCGCAGACATCGAGGATATGACCGACTTTGAGGCGCTCTTTGCGCTTTGCGATCTGTATTATGATTGGTCCAATGGGCAAACAATGTTTCAGATCAATGATTTTTACCATTATTTTTTGACCAACGTTGCTTCGTTGGGCGGCAGTTTTCTGAAAGACGGCAAAATGGATTTTACCAGCGACGCTTTTTTGCGCGTTTGGGCGTCCATGGCGCGCGCCGGAATTCACGGGGGGCTTTGCGTGCAGGACGGTTATGCGTCTGACCGTTGGAAAACGGCGGAGGTGATCAGCAACGTGGGGTCTTCCGCCGGGATTCTGTATCTGCGCGATTATGTAACATATGCGGACAACACCACCGAGGAGATTGAAACCCTGATCCTGCCATATCCTTCCTTTGCAGGCGCTTCACCCACGGCAATACAACGCGGATCCGGATTATTTGCAATTCGCAGCGAAGACGAACGCAAGAACAAAGCCGCCGCCATATTTGCGCTTTGGATTGCGGACAGCGAACACAACGTGAATTTTGTGACGCAAGCGGGCTATCTCCCCGTGACACAGGAGGGGTGTGCAGACCTTTTGAAGGATACCGGCGTCGTGGCCAATGAAAAATACCGCATGCTGTATGATGCGGTCAGCGAAATGTTTGGACGTTATGCCTTTTTCTCCCTGCCGCGCTATGAAGGCGCCGGGGATGTTCAGGCTGCTTTTGAGAAGAACGTGAAATTTGTGCTGGGCAGCGCGCATGAAGAATGCCTTCGCCGCGTTGCAGAAGGCGAGGACGCCAAAACGGTTGAGGCGGAACTGGAAAAACAGGCATTGGAAGAGCTTGCGCGGCTGATGCAGGAATGATTGCAAAACGCCGAAGAGAGGAATTGTCATGCAGCTTCACCCGGGAACAATTCTGAAATTCCTTCGCGATGCAAGGTCGCAAAACCTTTCGTTGAGGAGACGTCTGGCCGTATATCTCATTGTGCTGTCCTGCGCCATGGTCGC
>JAQXRL010000375.1 GCA_029218505.1 Eubacteriales bacterium
ACGCTGGAAAAGCCGCCGATCAGGAAAGTTCCTGCGTTCAAGGAAATTTCCGGACGCAGCGTGGTGATCAAGTCGCTGATGGCGGACAGGATAGAAGAGATTGCGACGCCCGCGAGCACCACCGTAAGACGGGATGCGCCACGCCGGGTTAACAGAAGGATGGTGAAAGAGGCCGCCAGCGCGCCGAAAAAGGCCGCTGCTGGCAGAAGCGCTACGGCGGTAGGCGCGAAGCATACCACCAGCAGCGTGGCCAGGCCCGCGCCGGCGTTTACGCCGATGAGATTTGGCCCCGCCAGCGGATTGCCCAAGACGCCTTGGATGAGTACGCCGGCACAGGCCAGCGCCGATCCCGCGAAAATGGCGGCCAGCACTCGGGGCAACCGGATATGCAAAAGGATCCGTGCGGCGGCGGAGTCCGCGCCCCGAACGACGTCCGCCAAACCTTCCCACAGGGAGACGCCGCTGGCGCCGGCACACAGCGAAAAAAGCGCCGCCGCTATCAGCAGCAGCGCCAGAATTCCGCTCCAAACGAGCGGTTTATTGGCCATAGAGAATTTTGTAAAGCGTTTCATAGCTTTCTCCCCAGCGGGCGTTGGGCTTATAATGGAACAATTCCTTGTCCAGCACATACAGCCTGCCTTGCCGCACTGCATCCAGCGCCTGCCATGCAGGGTTCTGGCCCACGGAAGCATCCAGCGCCGCCAGCGCGGCCTCTTCATCCCCGCCCATGATCGTGACGAAAATGAAATCCGGGTTTTCCGCGACAATGGCTTCCAGCGACAATTCCTCCAACAGGGCTTCATGGCGGTCTGCGATGTTATCACAGCCCAGGTCCTGCAGAATGTATCCGGCCAGGTTGTCCGCGCCCTTGGCCTTCGCGCCGGAGGAATACGCCCGAATGAGCAGCACGGACGGAGGCGCCTTTTCTGCCGCGCGGGCGAGAATGCTCTGGATTTGCGCGGCCATGGGAGGAAGCTGTGCGTCGTAAAGGTCCTGGCGACCGGTAAGCTGGGTGAAAATATTCATCATCCGGTCGTAATCCTGCCAGGTATCCACCCGGAAAGCGGCGCAGGCAATTCCCAATGCTTCCAGCGCGTCGCATGCCTGCATTTGGGCGGCAATATCCATGGAAAGCAGCACCAGATCCGGTTCCAGAGAGACGATGAGCTCCAGGTTGGGAATCTTTGTGGTGCCCACGATGCAAACGTCTTCCGGAAGCGTCAAATGGCGTTCCTGGATGGCGTCGTCGGTTACGCCGGCCAACGCGCCGCCGGCCAGCAGCCACGCGTCCGCATAGGAACCATACAGGGATACCACCTGTTGCGGCGCGCTGGCGGAAATCTCTACGCCGCGATCATCCAGCAACGGCGTTTCCGCCATGGCGTTGCCAAACCCAAGGAGGCACCATGCCAGAAGCAGCGTCAGCAGTTTACGCATACCGGGCGCTCCAGCAGATCAGCGGCGAGAATGGCATCCTTGCGTTTCAGAAGATCGTCCGACGCCAACGCAGCTTCCAGGGCTTCCACGCCCAAACGGTCGATCGCAGCCCCCAGACGTTCTTTTTTATATCCGTTTTCCCGATACCACAGAATGGTTTTCGCAACCAGATCTTCCAGCTCTTCCTCGGTGTAATACCGGCTCAGCCGGGTGCCTGTGCGCGTGTGCTTTCCCCATGTTCCCCCCACATAAACGGCAAATACGGGGGTTTCCACCGGAAGCATGACGCCGAAGGGGCACAATTCCACGCATACGCCGCAGTCTGCGCATTTTTGGGAATCAATATGCAGTTTTCCATCCACTACGCCGGCGGCATGCATGGGACAGCGGTCTGAAACGACGCATTTTTTGCATCCGCGGCATTTTTCCAAATCCAGAACCGGCACGCGATGGGCCTCGATGCCAAAATCATTCAGGGAGGGCTTCATGCAGCTATTGGGGCAGCCGCCCACGGAAATTTTGAATTTATGGGGCAGGGTAACGTTGCCCCAGCCGGTGTAAAACGTATCAAACAATTTTGCGCAGATTCTCTGGGTGTCTGCGTTGCCATACACGCAGGTCGTGCCTTTGCAGGATGTGAGCGGGCGCACTTTTGCGCCGGTTCCGCCCACCACCAGGCCTGCTTGCGCAATGAAATCCCGGACGTTGTCCACGTCGTCCAAAGAGACGCCGGGAATTTCCACGGTCAGACGGGAGGTGAAGCAAGTCCTGCCCGCGCCGTATTTTTCTGCGCATTCCGCCACGTGCTTCAGTTGTTCGGCAGTCATGACGCCATTTTTGGAGACGACGCGTGCGGAAAAGGTATCCTGACCGCGATTGCGCAAAAAGCCCAGGGCTTTCACACGCGCAATTTCCTGCTGAGGGAGCTTTGCCATAACGATTTCTCCTTTTCATTCGGCCAAGGCTGGGAATTCCCGACAGCCTTTGACAATGCATGCCGGCCTTTGATTGATCAAGCGTCGCCTGCTGGTTCGGAAAGGATTCCGGGACGGCGGTGGTTGCACCGCGGCCCGAATCGAAACCGCAAGCGATTCCTGGCTGCTATTATACCATGTTTGCGGCGCTGGGGCAAGACAAATTCATGCCGGTTCAAACTTTGACGGACAGGCGCGCCTGGGCTGCGCGCTGTTCCGCCCGCGGACAGTTTCCCGTTATGCGGCGAAAGGTTTGGGAGAAATACGCCGGCGAGGAAAAGCCCAGCGATTCCGAAACCTGCGCAATGGATGCGGCGGTGGGCAACATGCGCCGGGCCGCTTCAATTTTCATTTCCGTGAAGTAAGCCATCACGCCCCGGCCGGTATATTGGGCGAAGGCGCGCTTTAAGGTGGTGGGACTGACATAACAGGCGGCAGAGAGTTCCCCGATGCTCAGCGAACGGCTTATGTGGGCGCGCATATAGCGCACCGCTTGACGGTATACCGCGCATGCGCCCTGGGACTGTTCCGGCGGCGCAATGGGTTTTTCCAGCGTGCGCACGAGCAGCGCGTCCCAAAGCATCGCGGTTCGATATGGCGGCGCCTCTTCCGGAGAATAATGTCCCTGCGTTCCTTGGGCGTCCATTTCCGGAATCAGGATGTTCACCAAGGCCGCTCCGTCTGCTTCCAGGGACAGCAATCGCGGTTCGCCGATCGGGCAGATGCCCGTCGCCGCGAACATCAGCACCGCCAGATCCGTGGTTCCCCTGGCATATACCGCGTTGCGGTGAAAGGCATATGGCTCTCCCAAGAACATCTCTCCCGGATGCAGCGTCAGCACTGTGCCGTCATAGGAAATCTCCAATTCTCCGCTGCGAACCAGATTGATTTCCCAGGATCCGTGCCGGTGCCCGTCAAAGCGATGGGTATTGTCAAAATAATAGTGATAATAGGCGGAAAAGGTTGTAATGTGTGGCGTTTCCATCAAAGCGGCTCCTTCCCAAAATGGTCTGATTTTGAAAGAACTCAGGCCAATTCCGCATGCACATCCATGTTTTTTATTATATAATGGGGTTGCGGAAAAGACAAGGAGGAACAGAAGAAATGCGATATGAATTTCCAATTCAGCCGGGAGAATTCTGGTGGGGCGGCACGGTGGCCAGCGACAAATGTCCGCTGACGGTAGATTCGGAATATCATCAGGACTTTTTTCAGGAATGCGGGAATCAGACCATGCCGTTTTTCGTGTCCAGCGAAGGATGGTATCTTTGGAGCGACAATCCGTTCCGGGTGGACGTTGCCGGCGGAGTCTTTGTGATCGAAGGGGAGGACGTGCGGCGAATCCGGGGAGGAAGCAATTTGCGGGAAGCGTATTGCAGCGCCATGCGGGATCATTTTCCCTGCGATGGGAAGGTGTTGCCGGAAGCCTTTTTCCGCACTGCGCAGTACAATACCTGGATGGAATTTACCTATTATCCCACCCAGGAGGGCGTGCTGGCCTATGCCCGGGAGTATCTGAAGAACGGCTTTGCGCCAGGCGTCTTGATTTTGGACGAAGGCTGGCACGGAAGGTATGGAACCTGGGAATTTGATTTCGCCCGGTTTCCGGATCCGCGAAAAATGGTGGATGAATTGCATGCAATGGGCTTCACGGTGCTCTTGTGGGTGGTTCCGTATGTATGCGCAGACGGCGTGAATTTCGTGCGATCCTTGCGGCCCTTGCGTGGCACCGATCCCGAAATGGCCAAGCATTTGTATATGCGCAATGAGAAGGACGAGGTTGCCATCATCCGATGGTGGAACGGATACAGCGCGGTTTTGAACCTGAGCAATCCCTACGACGCGAAGTTCCTGGACGACCAATTGCAGCATCTGATGCGGGATTACGGCGTGGACGGATTCAAGTTTGACGGCGGCACGCCTGCGGCTTACAACGACCGCAACGTCATCAACGGCAGCTTCAAAGGCGATATGACGCCCCATGCGCTGAACATTGCCTGGAATGAATTCGGATATCGATATCCGTATCACGAATACAAGGATACATACAAAGGCGGCGGCAAAAATGCGATTCAGCGCTTGCGGGACAAGGGACATCGATGGGATGGCGATGGGATCAACCAGTTGATTCCCTGTGCGCTCACTTGCGGCTTGATCGGACACCCCTTTGTATGCCCGGATATGATCGGCGGCGGCGAATGGTCGTACAATTATTTGCCGGGGTTTCAGATTGACGAGGAACTGTTTGTGCGCATGGCCCAATGCTCGGCGTTGTTTCCCATGATGCAGTTTTCCTGGGCGCCGTGGAAGGCGCTGTCGCCGGAAAACATGGCGCTTTGCAGGGATGCCGCCTTGCTGCACCAGCGGATGTCCGACGAGATTTTGCGTCTGGTGCGTTCCGCAGAAAAATCCGGCGAACCAATCCTGCGCGCGCTGGAATACAACGATCCCCACAAGGGATATGCCGCCATTACGGATCAGTTTATGCTGGGAGAGGATATTCTCGTGGCGCCTGTGGTCACAAAGGGAACCCGGGAACGCCGCGTTGTATTTCCGGAAGGACAATGGAAAGACGAGAACGGCAGGATATATTCCGGAAATACCGTGCAAGTATTGCCTGCGCCCCTGGAAAAGCTGCTGTGGTTCCACCGTTGCTGATTGCTGTGAAACGCCGTTCCGAAGACCTTTCGCGCCGGCCTTCGGAACGGAAATTTGTGCGGGGATGATCGACCGGCCCGGGCAAAGGCGGCAGCTAATGAACGCCGCCTTTGCCCGTTTCGCCGCTGCGGGCGGACGCCGGCGCCGCCGATTGACAGTAGCCTTTCAGAAAATGGAAAAAGTCCAATACATTTGCGGAATTGGGCTTGTTGTGCTTCAGCGTGAATACGAGATCCCGTTGGCAAACGGGTTCTTCAATTTCCAGCAACAGCACGTGGTCGTTGTCTAACCGTCCCCAACTGAATTCAGGCCAGAAGCCAATGCCCATGTTGGCGGCAATCATATTGCGCACGGCGGCAGGATTGTCGCTTTCGAAGATGATTTTTGGGCGAAACCCCGCATGTTGACAAAATTTATCGCATATCCACCGCATTTGCCGGGAACCCAACAGGCTGATAAACCCTTCATGCTGCACGTCCGAAAGGCGAATGTGCTTCATGGCGCGGTATTTCTCGTTGTTTGGCACCGCTAAAAAGATACGCTCCGTGCATACATATTCATCATCGCCCTTTTCCGCGGAAGTCTGATAAAACAATTTTGTGGATACGGCGATGTCGTATAGTTCGCTTTCCTCGTTTTGCGTCAGCTGAAAGCGAAGCTGTTGATGCTCGTTGCGATATTCGATAATCGCTTCCGTGATCAGCGTGGACGCAGCCAGTACGTTCAAATGAATGGTGTCGCAGGCCAGCGCCGCCATGGTTTGCAATTGATCCGGCAGACTGTCCAGTTCCCGCAAAATCGGTTCCAAACGGCCTTGCAGGTATTTGCCAAATTCCGTCGATACAATTCCCCTGCCTTTTGGCAAAAACAGCGGAACCCCCAATTCCCGTTCCAGACGATGAATGGCCTGGGTCAGCGCCGGCTGTGCCACATGCAACTTTTGCGCGCTTTGGGTCACGTGCTGGCTGTTTGCTACTTCCAAAAAATATCGAAGCTGCTGCAATTCCATAGAAACCTCCATTGATAACAAAACAATATCATATCGATCAATATGATATATTGGACAATATGAAATGTCAATGCTAAAATACTTCTTGCAAGGAAAAAGCAAAGGAGCGATTGACATGGCGGAAATTCTGGAAGCGGTTATGCTGATGTGCTTCGGGTTTTCGTGGCCCATTTCGGTGATTCGAAATATCCGCGCAAGGACGGCAAAATCCATGAGCCTTGGATTTATTCTGCTGATCATTGTTGGATACATTGCAGGAATTGGCGCAAAAATCTATACGCACAATTATGGCTATGTGCTGATTGTATATTTCTTGAATCTCATGGCGGTTTCCGCAAATCTGGCGGTATATTTTATCAATCGCATGCACGATCGACGCCGGGAAATGCAGCGGCAACCGGAAGTTTGCTATGAGCAATAGACAGGAGGAATGGATCATGAACGTGCGGGAAACGAAGCGGAATTTGTACAAGTGCCTCAATGACAGCGCGGAAGCCAACGGCGTTGTGTTTTTCGGGAGCGATTGCTTCGCGGGCATTCCCTTCGGCGAACTTTCCAGGGATTTTTGCGTGGACACGCCGGTATACAATCGCAGCATTCGCGGTTTATCCGTTTACGACGCCGAGAAGCTGCTTCCGGAATGCGTTTATCAATTGAAACCCGCCAAGGTTTTTGTGAATCTGGGTGATGCGGATCTTGCAAACGCGGATTTTGATTTGAATCGCTTTCTCGCCGCATATGAATGGCTGTTGTATACGCTGCATGCCCATTGCAAAAGCCAGATTTATACGGTATCCGTTCTGTCCGGTCATCCCATGGCGGCGCGCGCAAACGAAGGAATCAAACAGATCGCAAAGAGTGCCGGCTGCGCCTTCCTGGATATTTCCGACGCCTTGAACAGCGATTGCCAGGAAGTGCAGGTGTTTCAACACATACGGCATCATCTGCGCACCCATGCCATTGACTTTGCGGAGGCGTTTCAGATTGCTTCCGCCGCACAATAACACCCGCAGGCGTGCAGCTTTCCCGGATCTGCCCCGGGCCGTTTCAACCGGCCCGGGGCTGCGTGTCAAAAAACATTTTGACACGTTCCGTGAAAAAGACTGCGGATTGCTGAAAATCTCACAATTTTCCGGGCGCAATCCTGACCAGACGAACTGTTTTTCCGCCGCTTGCGCTCTGGACAAACCAGATGCGACGTACACGCCGCCGCGTCTGATTCA
>JAQXRL010000376.1 GCA_029218505.1 Eubacteriales bacterium
ATCACGAAAAGCAAAGGATCGTATCTACGGCCTTTCAAGGCTGGCAAGGAAGTAAGAGGCCCGTCTTTCACGGACGGTAAGCAACCAACCTGCGCAGATGCCAGACCGTCCATGCGTTTGCGAGGGCGCTGCTGGCCTTCTGTGGCTTTGCCCGCACATGCAAAACCCCCGGCTTCGCCGGGGGATCATTCTTCGCCGGATCGGCGCAAAAATTCCCAGTTCAACTGGGGCCATGGAGAAAAACTTTCGCACAAGAGGGAGAATTTGGGCGGCATGTGATGGACAATCATCCGAATGCCCGCTTACAGGCGCGCTTCCGGTGTGGCGTGGAAACGGAGAAGTTCCCGATGCGGAACAAAACCGGCATACAGGGAACGGCCATGGACTTGGCATGGGCCGCCTTCAAGGGTTGGCGGCAGCGTTGGATGCGGTATGTCCGGACACGTGGCGCAGAATGGCTTGAAAAGTTTCTTCGGAAATGTCGTGTTCTATTTTGCAAGCATCCTGCCGGGCTGTGTGTTCGTTTACGCCCAGGCGAATCAGAAAATCGGTCAAGGCTTGATGCCGGTCATACATTCTTTGCGCAATTTCCATTCCTTTTTCGGTCAAAGTAATGAAGTTTTCCTTATCCATTTCGATATATCCGTTTTCCCGCAGCTGCTTCATGGCGAAGCTCACGGACGGTTTGGTGACCGATCGTCCGGCGGCAATATCGATCGAACGAGCATAGCCTTTTGTTTGATGCAGCATAAGAATCATTTCCAGATAGTCTTCCGCCGATTGATAAATATTCATTCTATGCCTCCTTCAAACGCTGTTTTTTTATCTTAGCACAACAGCAAGTTTTTTGCAAGACAATCAGCGAAGCGTCAATTGCACCTTGCCTTCGATGCAGCGAAGCTGTCCTGCATCCTCCATTTTTTGGAAGCATGTCTCCATGGCACGGCTGATGCGAGGCCCCCTGCGCTCAAAGCCCAGCAGCCGCGCGCTTTCGGAGAACAAATCGTCTCGTGAAATGCCGATGGTATTTCGCAGAACCAGCAAAAACACCAGCCCCAGTTCTTCCGGAGAAATCATGTCGATGGCGCGATTGCCGGCCTTACGTGGAGAGGACAGCGCAAAACCGCGGAATTGAATAAAATCATCCTTAATTTCCAACTGTTCGTTTTCCATGGCGCGCAGTTCCGCCTCAATCTGGGATCGAACGGTCAGGCTTACGCGATCAAAGCCCATGGCGGAGGCCAGGCGGCGATACAATTCCTCCCGATGCAAGGGCTGTTCCGTTTCTACAACGTGCAGAATTTGCAGGGCAAGGGACTTGCGCCGCAGCGGACGCGTTCCCGTTCTGGAAACATCCGCTTCCACGTAATCCGTCAATGTCAGAGGCTCCGCTTGGGAAGGTTCGTCGGCGACTTCCTGAACATACACCTTTTTTGCTGCGGGGGCCTTGACGGGTTCGGAATCGGGCGCTTGAATCGCGGCTTCCACGGCTTCCAACAATGCGCTTTCTACGTTTTGCGGATGCTTCATCCATTCTGTGGACCATACGCGATACAAATGCCAGCCCATGCCCGTCAGCACGCTGGGACGCAGGTGATCCCGATCCCGCGCGATGCGTTCCTGGGCATAATCGTCGCCATCGCATTCTACGCCCAGGACATAGCAGTTGGGACGGTTGGGATGCCGGACGGCAATATCAATGGTATATTCCGAATACCCCACGCCTTTATCGATCGCGTAACCGTGCGCGGTGAGCAAACCTGCAATATGGTCGATAAAGGGATCGTCCGCTTTGGTGATGCTGCGGCGCTTCGTGCTGTGCATCAGGGAACTGCTGCCATACAGGGCAAATTCCAAATATGCCCGCAGCATGCGCGCGCCTTCGGATTTTGCGCGCGTCAGATCGATTTCGGAAGGCTGAATGGAAGCGACGATCTTGACGTTGATCTTTGCGCGGGTGATGGCGACGTTCAACCGCCGTTCGCCTCCTGCCTTGCTCAGCGGGCCGAAGTTCAGGTTCATGCGCGCGCCGTTGCTGCGGCGGGCATAACCGATGCTGAACATAATGGCGTCGCGTTCGTCGCCTTGCACATTTTCCAGGTTTTTTACGAAAAACGGCTCGTCCTGCGTTTCGTCGAAGAAGAATTCATATTGCGGATGCTCCTGGCGAAAATCCCAGACGAGGTCTTCGATCAGGCTTTGCTGCGTTTCGCTGAAGGCGATGATGCCCAACGAGCGGTCCGGGTGCTGCAGAATATGCTCCTCCAGCAACGCTACGCATTTCTTTGCCTCCTGCGGATTTTGGCGGGCTTCATAGAACCCGTTTTCTACGGGGATGAATTCCACGCCCAAATCGGGAACGCGGTTTACGCTGCTGGGGAATGTCACCAGGCGATTGGCGTAAATTTCCTGGTTGGAGAAGGCGATCAGGTTCTCGTGCCGGCTGCGATAATGCCACAGCAGAGAACAGTTGGGCAAAACGCAGGCGGCTTCCTCCAGGATGGATTCCGGAACCACGCTGTCCGGCGCATTTTCGTCTTCGGATTCTTCGCCGTCGCTTTCAAAATCGCTGCCGCTGGTGGTCATGGCAAAGAAATTCGTGGGCGGCATCTGCTTGGTGTCGCCGGCGATAATGACCTGCTTGCCCCGCAAAATGGCACCAATGGCATCCTCCGGCATGATTTGGGAAGCCTCGTCGAAAATGATCATGTCGAAATCGTATGTCTGCGCCTCCAGAAAATACGAAACGGACAGCGGCGACATCATCAGACAGGGCTTCAGCGTCAGCAACAGGTTGGGAATTTGCGCAAACAGCTTGCGCAGGGGCATGTGCGCCCGGCGCTTTCCCACTTCGTGGCGCAAGATTGCCAATTCGTCGTTGGCGGACAAAATGTTGCGATTTAACGCTTGAATCGCGTCGATGAGCTTTGCGCGAATGCGGGCCCGGGCAATGTGCAGTTGTTCGTCGTCCAATTCCGCATAGCGGTGAATGCGCTGTTGGTGGGGAGCGGCGCGGAACTGAGACAGCAAGGGGTCTGAATCGACAACTGCGTCGATCCAGGATGCATAGAATTGTTTTTGCGCAACGGCGCGCCATTGGGCGTTGGGAATTTCCGCGGCCGTTACGGCTTCCTCTAAATGTGCAAACACAGAGGCGCGCAGTTCTTCCCGCGTGTCTCGATATTCCGTCCAGGGTTCCAGAAGATCCGCATGGGCAAGGCAGCCGTTGAGCCATTCTTCCATGGACTTCATGGAACGATCGGCGGGATGATGCTGGGAATCGAAGCGCGCGTCCAGGCTGTCCAGGGCCTGGGAAAGACGGCGGAATGTCGTCCCGCCTTGCAGGCACAGCGCGTCGTACGCCGCGTTGCCGCCTTCGCTGCAAAGGATATCCAGCATGAACGCATTCGGCAAGGCCAATGCCGCCGCCTGCGTGGCAAGCAGATGGGCTTCTTC
>JAQXRL010000377.1 GCA_029218505.1 Eubacteriales bacterium
CAATTGAATGGCGGACAACGCGGAATGAGGAACGTACTGTTCTGATCGCTAAGACGGAAGCGAAACTGGAGAAAGGGAAAATGCGCTGGCCAAGAGGCTTTGGAAAAGGCAAACGCCAAGAAAAACGACTTGTGGCTGCGAGGAAGAAACCGGTCAAGGGACCTGTTCCAAAGCGAAAGCCCGAAGAACGCGCCGAAGGGCACAAGGAAGCGCCGGCCAAGGCTCGCGAGGCAAAGAGAGCAGAGAAAGCAAAATATGATGTGCTTATGGCTGTGTTGGCAGAAAGCGGAACGACTGTCGATGACCTGCTTCCGGAACTGAGAATCTGATGCCAAGTTGCGACAGGATGTCCGGAAGGGATGCGGCCGAATGCCCTGGGCCTTGAATCAACAGAGAGGCGATCATCGCAACTTGCAGCAATGTATTGGCGCAGACACACAACATCCGATGGGATTGGATGCAATCCCATCGGATGTTTTTCTTTATGCTGCAAGCCTATGGCCGCGGACTTTCGCGTTTTGCTTTGCCAAGCAATTTGAAACCGGTCTTCCGCAACGCGGGAACCGAATGGCCGTTTTTTCTGGTGTTGGGATTTCGAAAAAGGGAGATTCCTTCCGATGGTCATGAAGGGGCCCTGGCCTGTTTCGAGAAGTGATGTGCGTGTATCCCCATGTGTTTATGTCTTTCTGCCCGGTTGCCTCAAGGTGACTGACTTGGCGCGGTCCATGGGCTGAAGTCCGTTCCTCTTTTGTGGGAACCCGAATTGCGGCTATGAACGGCTCCTGTCCAAAGGCGATGCAGCGCCGATTCTTTTGCTGGATTTTCTGGCGCTGTGAAGCCATATTATAGGGAACAACCATGTCTGCGGGATTGGGCGCAAAGCATAGCGGAGCACGCAAGGCCCGGCGAAAAGACACAGAATCCAGAGAAAACTGACCGCAGACGGCGCTTAGAAGGATTCCTCAGGATGCTGGAGGAACAAAGAAGCGCCTTTTCGTTGCTTCGCACGCCGTTGTTGCGCGGACCGACGAAGCGAAGCTTTGCCACAAGGACAATATGGATCGATCAGTCGTTTTGCATGCCGTAAGAGCGGAATTCCGTTGGCGTGGAACCGGTGTATGCTTTGAAGCGCCGAATAAAATGGTTCACGTCGTTGTATCCAATGTTGTGCGCAATGGTTTTTATGGGCAAATTTGTGTCGGACAAAAGAGTCTTTGCATCCGCAATGCGCCGGTTTGTGACAAATTCCGTAAGGCCGATCCCGCATTCATTTTTGAAAAAACGGCTCATCGTGGATGCGGACACGCTGAACTGATCTGCCAGAAATTGAAGCGAAAAATCCACAGAATGATATTGGCTTTCCACAACCGCCAATACGCTTTCATAGCGCAGCGTAGACTTTTGCGCCTCCAACAATTCAAGAATATGCCGCATGCAGCGGGTAAGACATGCGGTCAATTCCGGAAGAGAGCCTTGGTTGGAGGACAATATTTCCTGAAAGATATGACGCAAGTCCTCGTTGCCCAGCACTTTTTCGTTGATTTGCTGGAAAATGGATAGCAGAGTCAAATAAAATACGCCAATATTGCACGTGGTTTGCTGGTCGTTCATGTACCGCAGAATCTGATCAAAGGTAATCTGTGCGGCTTGTGTATCGCCCAGAATCAGTTGTTGATAGAGATCATGACAAGAACTGTGGTGGTTCATGTCGATACAGGTTCGTTGCACCACAGATAACAGGTCCATATCCAGGAACAAATTCGATGCGGCGAACTGATAGCGCGCAGCATACTGCATTTGATAAAACGTACGCTGAATGTTGTTGATTTCAGCGAAGAAGGAACTCGCAACGACGGACAGGGAAAGGCCGCGCTGCGCAAAGTGTTCCTGCACGTGCTCCAGATCATGAAGAATGTGTTCGCGTTGCGGCAGGGCTTCCCAGGCGAACAGGGAAAGAATGTCCTTGGAAATGCCGATTTGAGCGAGCAAAACCACGGGAAAATCCGGACATTCCCGCAACACAGCGCCAATGTCGGCATCGGAAAGCTCTGCGTCTGTGGAGTGAAAAAGCGCCAGCATCAGCGGACCGGATGTCCATGGCAATCTCAACGCGGTGCGCACATCCTGTTCCGCATCGGCAGGAACATATGTCGTTAACAGCTGCGCCAGGTTTTCCGGCGGAGAAAAGGAATTGTCTTTGATAGAAATCGTCTCCAGGATTGCGTTGATATATGCGAATTCATTCTCGTCTGCTTTCAGCGTTGCGCCATTGGGACGCAGGTAATGCAGCATTGTTTGAATCGGTTGATAGTTGTGGTGGGCCAGCATATAACTGGCCGAAAGCGCCAGTCCCACGGCAATGACGAACATAATGGCATATAAGGAAAACGTCCATGCCCAAGGGATGTTCAAACGGGCAAGCTCAACGCAGTAGGACCATGGGAACAGGTCGGATGACGCTTCCAGAGACAAAGTTGATTTTCCCGTCAGTCTGTTGGCGGATGCATTGATGATCTTGTCGCCTGTGCGAAGGGAGGGATGGTGCAGAATGTTTTCATATGGGGTGTCGAATGCATCAAAGACGCGAGCTGGATCAATGATGCAAAGCATAATGGCGGGCACGTTGGAACTGAGAGAAAGCAGGGGAATGGCGTACACAAGGATTTCCCGGTATTGGCGAACGGAAGAATCCGAATAAATCAACGGGATGCGCTGCGAGGTGGATACAAGAACCAGGGAAGACATGGAATAGACACATTGCTGTGCGTAGGCCAGAGAAAAGGCGTCTATACTATAATATCTGTCAAAATACGACGTGTTCATGCCTCCGCTGGAAGAATATACATGTTGTACTTGCGGATCATCATAGATCAGCAGAATTTCACTGGACAAACCGGCAAAGCTGGAATAGAGTTTCAGGTCGCTTACGGCGTCCCTGGAGGGATATGGGTTCCCGATGTTTTTTACCAGGAAGTGCGGATTGCTGACGATTTGGCAAGCGATTTGATAGAACGCGGAGAATTCGCGATCCAGGGAGAATTTGATCTGTTCCAATTTTAACTGATTGGATGTTTTCCATTCCTGTTGATATTGGCGCACGGACAGCCAAAGGGAGAACGTGGTGAGCAACAAAATCAAAACCAGCGCGACGCTGAAATAGCCTACAAGATATTTCCAGAATACGTTTCCTTTTGCAATGCGAAATGTAAAGCGTTGCTTCATGTAGTTTTTCCTTTCTGGCGGCCAGATGTGAATACATTTACCTACCATTATAAAAACGTGCGCGCCGCTTTGTCAATCGGCTTTTTATTCTAGGGGATATGCAATATTTGCTGGAAAACAAACGGCCGCTTTTTTCAGAAAGAAGAAAAGGCTTAAGCCAGGGAAGAAAGACGCGAACAAAAAAAGCAGGGTTGAAAAGCGGGAAAAGCCGATTGACGCGCATGAGAGAAGACATTACAATGGAGACAGGACATGGCACAAGGGCCCGGTGTCATGGAACACAATGCACAAATGGAGGTTTCATTTATGAAAAAAAGGCTTCTACCATTCGCGATGGCACTGCTTATGCTGTTCTCCGTTACAAACGTTTTGGCGGAGACAACCATTCCTGTTGTGGAAGAACCCGTGACAATGTCCCTGTATTTCGTGTATAAGGCAGGCGGCGTACGGCCTTCTGAAAACATCATGTGGCAAAAGGTCGAAGAAATGACCGGGATTCATTGGGAATTGACGGAAGTGGACGCTTCCGAGGCGTCGGAAAAGATGAACCTGGTGTTTGCCAGCGGCGAACTGCCGGATGTGTTCTTTAATTTCCTCAGCATGTCGCAGATTGCCCAGTACAACAAGAACGGATATTTCATCGACATGACGGATCTGATCGCGGAATACGCGCCCAACCTGACCCGGCTGATGGAAACCAGCGAGGCGGTGCGCGGAGTCATGACGTTGCCGAATGGCCAGATTTCTTCTTTGGTATGGACCAACATGCAGATTGAATATGGCAGCGACGAATGTCCCCTGCTCATGCCCTATATAAACGCGGCATGGCTGGACAAGCTGGGATTGGAAATTCCCCAGAGCTTTGAGGAATTTTATGACGTGATGCTTGCGTTCCGGGACAAGGATCCAAACGAAAACGGAGAAGCGGATGAGATTCCCATGGCTGCCGTAAGCCTGAACGACATTATTTCCGTTGTGGGCGCGTGGCATGGCTTCCTGATTGACAATAATACCAAGGCGTTCCTGGATGGCGACACTGTGATTTATGTGCCCACGACAGAAGCGTTCAAGGAAACGATCAAGATTGTTGCCCAGATGTACGCTGACCGCCTGATTGATCAGGATATCGTAACCCTTACGGGCAACCAGATTATTGCCAAAGGCGGCGAAGAAACCTCTATCTATGGAACGCAGTTTTGTTCTGGAAACGCGTATTGGGGAACGCATCATTCGCCTGAGTACGCCGTTCTGCCGATTTATCGCGTGTACGAGGACAAAGAGGCCATTTGGACGGGCCGTCAGTATGCGAATGCAGGCTCCTTCTGCATCACCAAGAATTGCAAAACGCCGGAACTGGCGATGCAATGGGCGGATCTGTTCTACAGCGAAGAATTTGTGAATTGGTACTGGATGGGCCTGGAAGGCGAATCATACGCGTATAATGAGGACGGCACCTGGAACTGGATTCTGGGCGAAGGAGAAACCGTTACGGACGTGCGCAATTACAAATGCCTTCAGAGCCTGAACCTTGGGCCCTCTATGTGTCCTACCGATTGGTTCAAGATCAATGACCCGGTAGAATCCGTTGTAAACGCGGATCGTATTGCGGTTGTAGAAAGCGCGCCCGGCGCGTGCCGTTTGGCTCTTCCGGTAATGTACTATGACGACAACGTTAGCAAGGAAATCTCGATTCTGACTACGGATCTAAACGCCTATTACAGCGAGACGATTGCGAAGTTTGTCGTGGGCGAACTGGACATTGACGCCAACTGGGATGAATTTGTGAACACACTCAACCGCATGGGAGCGGAAGATCTGATTTCTTACCTGCAGGATACTTACGATCAGAATCACGCGGCGTAAGGGTTCAAGGAACGCCATCGCCGCGTCAACGGATTGTTTTTGATGCGGCGATGCGTTTTTCAACCGGTTCTATCTGGGCCGGAATGAACATGCCTTTTGTTGGCGGTCATTTTCCGGCCCATGGGATTCAGGCGTATGAGAACCGTGATGCGCGCCATGATCGCAGATTTTTCCATGCCGGAAGAAAAAAGAGATGCAGAGGCACAATGGGCATGGGCTTGTTATCAAAATGCTGCGGAACGTGGCATTCTTGCATTGCGAGGAGGTGTTGCCAATGAGTTCAAATATCGTTTTTCCACAAAAAAATACAGGGTATTTCGCACGCTTGGCACGGAACATGCGGGAACACTATGAATTGTATCTGCTGGCGCTGCCGGCGGTAATTTATTTTGTGGTATTCTGTTATCTTCCCATGTATGGCATACAACTTGCATTTCGTGATTACTATCCTGGATTGTCCTCGATCACGAAGGCGGAATGGATCGGTCTTAGCAACTTTCGGCGCTTTTTTCGTTCCTACCAGAGCATAAAAGTCATCGTGAATACGCTAAGAATCAGTCTGCTGAGCTTGGCGCTGTCCTTTCCGATTCCCGTTCTGTTGGCGTTGATGCTGAACGAACAACGGCATACGGGATTGAAAAAGACTCTGCAGACGCTGTCTTACGCGCCGCACTTTATTTCCGCTGTCTGTATGGCTGGTATGCTGATGCTGTATTGTGCAGAATCTGGCCTTGTAAACCGAATTATTGAGCTGTTTGGCGGCAAAAGGAGCAATCTGATGGCCAGCGGTCCTGCGTTTCCGTGGATTTATGTGTTGGGAAACGTTTGGAAAAACGCCGGTTGGTCCAGCATTATTTATATTGCAGCGCTTTCTTCCGTGGATATTTCACTTTATGAGGCGGCCGTATTGGATGGCGCCAACAAGGCGCAGCGCATTTGGCATATCGATTTGCCGTCGATCGTGCCTACCATGGTGATTTTGTTGATTTTGAACTGCGGAAGCATTATGTCTGTGGGTTGGGAACAGATCCTGCTGATGCAGAACCCCTTGAACACGGAATATTCTGAGATCATTTCCACGTATACCTATAAGGTTGGCTTGCAAAACAGCGATTTTTCTTACTCGACGAGCATCGGTCTGTTCAATTCTCTGGTGAATTTTCTGCTGCTGGTCATTGTGAACGCAATTTCCGCCAAGGTCGGGGAGGTGAGCCTGTGGTAAAAGGCATTGGACAGCATATTCGCCGAAGTCGTGCCGATGCTGTGTTTGACACAGTGAACACCACGATATGCATCTTGCTATTGTTCCTATTTGCGTTTCCGCTGTACAACTTCTTGATTTCGTCCGTCAGCAATTCCAACGCCGTGTATAACGGTCAGGTGTTATGGCGGCCGGTGGGATTTACGCTGGACGGGTATATTGAGGTATTTCAAAATCGGGACATCTGGCGTGGATATCGCAACAGCCTTTTGTATACTGCTGGAGGCGTGCTGCTGAGCTTGTTTATGACGGTAACCGTGGCGTATGCCACCGCGCGGAAGGATTTCATGCTTCGCGGATTTGTCATGCGCATGATGACGTTCACCATGTATTTCAGCGGCGGACTGATTCCCACATATTTGTTGATCCGGGATATGCATTTGCTGAACACGGTTTGGCCGGTATTGCTGCTGGGGTGTGTGTCGGTGATGAACGTCATCATTGTTCGGACATCTTTCCAAACGGGCATTCCGGAAGAATTGCGCGAGGCGGCGTTTTTGGATGGCTGCGGAGATGCCCGCTGCTTGGTCAGCGTTGTGCTGCCGCTTTCCAAGGCCGTGTTGGCGGTGATGGTGTTGTATTACGGAATTGGATATTGGAATGCATACTTTAACGCCATGATTTATTTGGACAATCAGAATCTGCATCCTTTGCAACTGGTGCTGCGCCAGATCCTGTTCCAAACGCAGGTTGATATTACCCAATTGGACGATGAGACCGTCTTTGCCCGCATGAAGCTGCAGGAGAGTATCAAATATTGTGTCATTGTGGTAGCCAGCATTCCGCCGATGCTCGCATATCCGGTGGTGCAGAAATACTTC
>JAQXRL010000378.1 GCA_029218505.1 Eubacteriales bacterium
GCCGCGCCCATTCCGCAATGCGCCTGAAAATGTTTGCGAAACACGGCGACATCTTCATAGCCCACTGCCCGAGAAATCTCCTCTATCCGCATGTCGCTGGTTTGCAACAGTTCTTTGGCACGTTCTATTCGCAGTCCGGCACCATAATCAAGATATCGCCTTCCGAAATTCATCCGAAACAGTTTGCTAAGATACGAGGAGGAAAAACCGCACGCCCTTGCCACCATTTCCAGCGAAAGATCCGAACATGTATAATTTTTCCGATCGAAAAGGATATCGTTCTTTTCCCGGGGATGCCTTTGGCGCAAATCATATCCTATGTGCATTTTATATTTTCAGAAATTCCGCCGAATTTCGAACGCATAAAATGTTGACAATGCATGTTTTGAACGCTATAATGAATCAACACCTATCATAATGCATTCGTGAGGCTTGGATCCATGAAAACGATAACGCAAACGTATGATCTCGTGGTGGCGGGCGGCGGCCTATCCGGCGTATGCGCGGCTCTGGCGGCGGCACGGCACGGCATCCGAACCGTATTGATTCAGGACCGTCCCATGCTGGGCGGCAATGCGTCCAGCGAATTCCGCATGCATATTTGCGGCGCGGACAGACACGGCTCCCGACCCAATCTGCGGGAAACGGGCATTCTGGAAGAATTGTTGTTGTCCGTAAAGCAGCAAAACCCCAATCCCAATTTCTGGGCGCTGGATACCGTTTTGTGGGAAGCCTGTCAGCGGGAGGCCAATCTCACGCTTTTGCTGAATACCCATGTAACCGGCGCGCAGGTAGAGGGCGGCCGCATCAGCGCCATTTCCGCCATACAATTGGCGAGCGAAACAACCTATGAAATTACAGCGGACATATTTGTGGACGCTACCGGAGACGGCACGCTGGCGGCAATGGCCGGCGCGGATTGGGTATATGGGCGGGAAAGCAAGCATACATATGGCGAGCACTGGGCGCCCGAGCAAGCGGATTGCGTAACCATGGGTTCCAGCCTGATGTTTACCACCCGGGACATGGGCCATCCCGTGCCCTTTCAAGCGCCGGATTGGGCCTATCGCTTCTCCGAAGAAGCGCTGGCCGACCGGGATCATTCCGAAATCACCAGCGGGTATTGGTGGATTGAATTGGGCGGCGACGCGCTGAATACCATCGACGACGCCCAAAAACTATACGATGAATTGCTGAAAACGCTGTACGGCGTGTGGGATCACATCAAGAACGGCGGCAACCACGGCGCGGAAAATTTCGCGTTGGACTGGATTTCGCCCATTGCGGGCAAGCGTGAAAGCCGCCGCGTGTTGGGCGACTATGTGCTGCGGGAACAGGATCTGCTCTCGGAACGCGTATTCGACGATGCAGTGGCATATGGCGGCTGGTCCATGGATTGCCATGTGCCGGGAGGCATTCATGCGTCTTTGCAGGAACCCACACAGTTTCTGGGAGACTTTGGCGCATATACAATCCCTTACCGCTGCCTGTACAGCCGCAACATCCAAAACCTGATGCTGGCCGGCCGCATTATTTCCTGCAGTCACATGGCGTTTTCTTCCCTGCGGGTAATGGCCACCTGCGCCCTTACCGGCCAGGCGGCCGGAACTGCCGCCGCCATCGCCGTGCATCAAGGCATTTCCCCGCGGAACGTGGGCGAACGCTGCATACGGCAGCTTCAGAACGCCTTGATGCGGGATGATTGCTGGCTTCCCGGTTTCGCGTCCCTTGATCCATCGGACGCCGCCATGGAAGCTTCCGTGACCGCATCCGATTTCCTGGAGCCTTCGCGCCCGGAAAACGTGATCAACGGCAGCTTCCGCGACATCGGCAATACAAAAAACAGTTGGATGTGTCCCGCCCGGGATGGGCAATGGCTGAAAATTTCCCTGGCGCGCCCGGAATGTCTGGAAGAATTGGCGCTGCGGTTTGACTCCAACCTGAGCCGGGAGATCACACCCACCATCAGCGACAGGATTCGCAGCCACCAGGCGCCCGGCGTTCCTCCGGAATTGCTGCGCGACTATTCCATTTCCCTGTTGCTGGAGGGCAAAACCGTCCAAACCATCCATGTTCAAAACAATGCGCAGCGGCTGAACCGGCATCGGCTTCACGGGCTGCGCTGCGATGAAATTCTTCTGTTGCCCCATTCCACCAACGGCGACAATGTCTACCGCGTCTTTGCGGTGAACGCATACCGCAGCTAAACGACAAAAGGCACCCATTGGTTCGATCTGCAGCCGAACCAATGGGTGCAATCATTCAATCTTCCGTGGATTCACTCGGAATGATCCCCAATCCCCTTGCACAGGCTTGCACTGGGCTTCGCACGGGAAATGCGCAGAACATCATTCCCCCAAAATCTCCCGTTGTTTTTTCTTGCTGAGGCCATTCAGCACCAGGCGATAGGATTTTTCCAACAATTCCTTCAGCAATTCGTCCGGCACAGCACCATCCGGCTTGATGGAATTCCAATGCTCCTTGTTCATGTAAAACCCAGGAACAATATCTTCGAATTCGCCGCGCAAGAATTGACCCTCCAACGGATCCAGTTTCAGCGTAATGTAGTACGGAACATCGTTGTCATCCAGACAAATTGCGGCAAAAAGCTTGCCGCCAATCTGATACCGAATCCAATTCCATTCTTTTTTCAAATCCTTTGTAACGCCCCGCATGTCCAACAAATACGCATCAATCCACGGATACTTCATTGATTTCGCAGCTCCTTTCCTTACCACAGAGGTTCCCGGAATGCCGCCTCCCGCTGCGCCCACAGACACAGCATGCGTTCGCCTTCCTCCGATTCGGCCAACGCGCGCATGGCGTTCCGGGCCGCGCGCACAAATTCCCGGTTCAGCCCACGAAGCCCGCTGCGCACCAAAGGACACATGGCCCGGGCCCGGGCATCCATGCGCACCGTCCACAGCCCGTCTTTCCCGCGCACCGGCGCAAGGGGAAAAACGCGGCAGCACAACGGCCGCATGCTTCTCTCACACGGCCCGTGACACACCAGCATGGGCGCCGCGGGATCCGTATGCGCATCTACCTTCGCCCAACCCACGCGGGAAAGCGTTTCCAGTTCCGGACCCAGCAACCATACGCCGCCCTGCCCGTCCTCATCCTCCTGACAGCACGCGCTTTCGCAAAGCGCGCCGCAATCGCCGTCCAAAGGCGTGCAATCCCCCATTTGCCGGTAAGCGTTTTCCAATGCTTCCGCACTGTCCATCCCAATTCCCCCTTTTTCTCAAATTTATGGTAACATTTTATTCGTGAAAAGTCAAACTTTTCTGTTGCATTTTCGTCCTTCCCGGTGTATAATCATCGTGAATCATATTAGGAGGTGTATTCTCATGGCATATGTTATCAACGACGATTGTATCGCTTGCGGCGCTTGCGCCGAGGAATGCCCCGTCAGCGCAATTTCTGAAGGCGATGGAAAGTATGTTATCGACGCCGACACTTGCATTTCTTGCGGTGCTTGCGCCGGTGCCTGCCCGGTAGGCGCTCCCCAGGAGGGCTGATTTTTTCCCGGTTATTCGCTCCATCCGCATTGAGATGGAGCGTTTTTTTCTGTCTTTCCGCAAATTATGACACAAAATAGGATTTGCGCGCACATTCCCGCGCCCACGCAGGAATCTTTCCCTCCGATGCCGAATTTTGTCATATTCAGGCTTTCTTGGATGAGAATTCGGAGGGATTTTCCATGCCGCATGTTGTAAATCGTTCTTTTGAAATATGGCTTCGCCTGGCAGCGCTGCTGCTCATCCTGGCGTTGGGCATGCCCATCCTGCCGGGCTTCGAAGCGCAGGCGGAATCGGACGGCATGATCCGCGTCAAGTTGACGCGCCTGGGCGACGTATCCTCCGTCTCCTTTGAACTGGGCTGCGCTTACGCCGTCAACGGAAAGAGCGATTGCGTGCTGCCTGGAAACAGCAACGTCACCGTAACGGCGGAAAACGGCGCTTTGATCCTTTCCTGCGGCGGGAAAAGTCAAAATATGGGAACGTCCTTTGCGCTGGCGCGGGGCAAAAGCGGCAACGTGGGCGTACAGTTTACCGCGCCCAGCCTTGGCAACATTTTCGCGGGAGATCTACGCTTTTCCGTTGCTTCCGGATGCGTGGTCGTCATCCTGAACATATTCCTGGAGGACTATCTTCTGGGCGTAGTAGGATACGAAATGTCCAATTCTTATCCGCTGGAAGCGCTGAAGGCCCAAGCCGTCGCCGCGCGAACCTACGCCCTGCGGCAGAAAAGCGGGCGGGCTTCCGCCGCTTACGATGTAACGGATAACGCCTCCAGCCAGGTATATCGCGGATACAATTCTTCTCAAAGCCGCGTTCATCAAGCGGTTCGGGAAACGAAGGGATTGGTTGCATATTATGGCAACGCGCTGGCGGCCTGCTACTATTCCGCCAGCAACGGAGGACAGACCGAATCCACCAAAAATGCCTGGGGAAATTCTTTGAAATATTCCGTTGTAAAAGACGATCCCTATGATTTGGAAAGCAGCGCCGCCTGCAAAACCGCCTTCATCGCCCGAGATGCTTCCGGACTAAAGCCCGAATTGCTGGAAGCGCTTTGTGAAGGCGCGGCGCAGGCGCTGACATCCTACAATCTGGACGTGCCTGCGGAAGCCGTCACGATTGACGCCATTCATGCCGTCGTCGCACATTCGCCGAAATTTTCCGACCCCAGCCGCCTGTACAGACAGCTTCGGTTTTCACTTGAGGCGACTGTGATCATGCCCTCCGGCGAACGCATGTCCGGAAAGCTGGAAGTGAACATTCCAACCTATGGCGGGCTGGAAAGCTGGTATGGCCTGAGCATCAATTCCGGCGACAACGAAACCGTGCAAGTGGTCGAAACGGATCAGGGCTTCGAAGTGCGCTTTCGCCGGAATGGTCATGGCGTCGGCCTGAGCCAGTGCGGCGCAAAGGTCATGGCTGAAAAATACGGCATGTCCTTCGGCGACATTCTATCCTTTTATTATCCCGGCGTCTGCGGAAAAACCCTGTCCCTGGCGGATACAACCGGCTCTTTTTCCCCGCCGGCAGCCACGCCCTCCGTTTCGCCTGAGCCCACGCCTTCCGCTGCCCCGGAAGCCACGCCTTCCGCCGCTTCGGATGGCTTAAAGGCCCTATCCCAGGTCAAGGCATACCGCGTCAGTTCCAGCGTTTCCCTGTACGCCCAACCCGACGCTTCCGCAAATTCGCTGGACACGCTGTGGGAAAGCGAAATTGTGAACGTATATGCGCTGTCCTCGCGTTGGGCGCGCGTTATGACGCGCTCCGGTCAAAGAGGATATGTTCCGCGAAAATATTTGCTGCTGCCCACCAGCGGAAACACTTATGGCATGTTGAAGAAGCAATGCGGCTTATATCCCCGCGCGTATGATACATCCGACATGACCGAACCGCTGTCCAGCGGCAGTTATGTTCTGGTGCTGGCATACGGGGACGACACCGCTTATTGCCAGAGCCGGTCCGGGCAAAAGGGATATCTTCCCCTGAGCATGCTCAAAAAGGTTTCCGGCAGAGAAGCAAATTCCACAAAGATTATCCGCGCGAACTTTTCCGCCGCCACCATCGTCTCAACTACGGCATATGCCTCTGACAGCGCCTCTTCCGCCAAATTGGGAACGCTGCCTTGGGGTGCAAAAGTAGCCGTGCTGGCTTATAACAGCATATGGGCCTATGTGCAATACGGCTCCAACAAAGGCTTTGTATACAGGCATACCCTGGAAAAACAGAATTAGGAGATCACGCTTCATGTTCAAGCGATTGTTGTGGCTTTGGGCGCTCTCTTTGGCGTTGTCTTTGGCGCCGGCCGTATTGGCAGAAAACAGCGATGCGTTTTTCGAAAAACGGCTGGAAGAACTGGGATATTACCGCCAGGCACAGGATTTCGAAACGGCGCTGCGCAATTTTCAGGTGGCAAACGGGCTGCTGGCCACCGCCACAGCGGACGATTCAACCATCGCCGCGCTGCAGGCCGAAACCGCCGTTTCCCAACAGGCATACCTGGAGGCGTTTTGCGGAAAATACAAGGATTCCGTGCTGCAGCCCGGCGATTCCGGAAACGCGGTTTCCGCGTTGCAAACCGCACTGAAAGTTTTGGGATACACAACCGGAAAATCGGACGGCGTATATGGAACCACCACGCAAAGCGCGGTTTGCCAATTCCAGTTGGCAAACGGATTGTATGTCACAGGCGAAGCGGATGCCTGCACGCTTTTGCGGCTCTATGAAGGATCTCCCATCTCCTGGGAGGCCTTTTTGGAACAGCAATGCGCCCTTCGCGGGGAATCCGGCGCACAAGTCAAGCGATTGCAGGAACGTCTGGCCCACATGGGATATTTCCATGGCAACGCTACAGGCAGCTATGGCGAATTGACCCAACAGGCCGTGCTGTTGTTTCAAATGGAAAACGGAATCAATCCTTCCGGCGATGCGGATCTCAACACGTGTCGAACGCTGTATTCCGGAACGGCCAAAGTGCTGTGCGAAGAGGGCGCGCTTCGCTATGGCGATTCCGGTGAAGCCGTATCGGTGGCGCAAAAGCGTCTTTCCGCGCTGAATTACCTGCCCAGCGAAGCCAACGGGACCTTTGACGACGCGACGCGCAACGCCGTGCTGTTGTTTCAACTCGCCAACGGTCTTTCCGCAACGGGCAGCGTGGATAGCGCAACCAGCCAGCATTTGAATTCCTCCAACGCCAAATCCATGCAGGATGCGCAGGAGATCTTCTTGGAAACCCAGGCGAATATTACCGAAAGCGACCTTATCGGCATTGCCGACGCGGCTTCCGATCTGCAAGGTCAACCCTTCAACGCAAGCGGTCACAGCCTGTTTCCGGGATTTGAATTTGTGCAATACGTGTATGCGATGCGAGGCGTCGCCCTGACGGATCCCGGCGCAATTGTTCAGGGAACCTCCACGCGCATCTATGCGCCAGAAGAAATCCCGGAGGGCGCCATCGTCATTTTGGAAGAAAACCCTGCTTCCGGCGTGCGAATGCGCATGGGCATCAGCCTGGGAAACGGGCGCATGGTCTATCTTGGCAACGACAGTTGCTGGGTTGTTCCCGGAAAAATTTCTCAAATTCCCTATACCAGGCTGTATGCCTGCAACTTTGCCCATGAAGAATGAATACATTTTGAGGCCCGGCGAACGGTTGGATGATTTGCAAACCCATGGCTACAAGCTGATTCAGCGTCCGGACGCATTCCGGTTTGGCACAGATTCCGTCTTGCTGGCGGATTTTGCCAACCCACACAAGGGGGAAATGGCCGCCGACCTGGGAGCGGGCACCGGCGCCATCGCCACGCTGATGGTCGCTCATCAGCCAAATCTGCATGTAGACGCGATAGAGCTTCAGCCGGAAATCGCCGATATGCTGCGCAGAAGCGTCTCGGGAAACGGATTGGAGGACGCCATTTCCGTACACAACATGGATATGCGGGAATCCTCCGCCGTGCTTGGCCGGGGGAAAATGAGCCTGTGCGTTTGCAATCCGCCCTACGGCAGAGACGGCGGCGCGTTGAAGAGCACCAACGAGTCCACCCGCATTGCACGGCATGAATGCGGACTGACGCCCGGCGAAATTTGCCAATCCGCCGCGCTGCTTCTAAAAAATGGAGGGCGCTTTGCCGTGATCTATCCCTCTCCCCGCGCATTTGAAATGATGCGCGCCATGCATGAGCACGGTCTGGCGCCCAAACGCATCCGCACCGTGCACGGTTTTGCGCTTCGCGCGCCCAAGTTCGTGTTGATGGACGCGGTAAAAGGCGGCGGGGACATGCTTCATTGGCTGGAACCACTGGTCATGTATGAG
>JAQXRL010000379.1 GCA_029218505.1 Eubacteriales bacterium
TTCTCTCAGCAGGTTTTGTTTACCTGGTTGGGAAGCGATTCTCCTGCCGCAAACTTCAAGATGGTATGAATCGCCGCGGAGGTCATCCGATGGAAGGCGTCATCGCTCATGGAGGCGCTGTGCGGCGTCATAAAGCAGTTGTCCAGCTTGCGCAGAGGGCTTTCCGCGGGCAGCGGTTCCGTTTGGTAAACATCCAGGCCTGCGCCCAACAACGTGCCATCAGCGAGTGCGGCGGCAAGAGCGTCTTCCTGCACAATTTCACCCCGGCTGGTGTTGATGAATATGGCGCCTGGCTTCAGTTTATGGAACATAGCGAGATCAAACATATTCCGGCTTTCTTCCGTCAAGGGCAAATGCAGGCTCAAAACGTCGGCATGGGCCAATACAGCGTCCAGATCCGCGAGTTCCACATGCAAATCTGCTGCGGCAACGCGATTGGGATACGGGTCGCAGGCCAGAATACGTCCCGCAATGGGACGGATCATCCGGGCGAAGATTCGGGCGATGTTTCCGAAGCCTACCAGGCCCACGGTGCAGCCGGACAAGTCCACGGACTTGACGCCGGTTGCCCAACGGTCGGAGTGCATGTTGGCGTTGCAAAGCCCTGCGTTTCTGGCCACGGCCATGGTAAGCATCAGGGTATGTTCCGCCACGGCGTTGGCGTTGGCGCCGGGGGTGTTTGCCACGGCGATGCCAAGCTCGCCGGCGGCACGGATATCCACCCGGTCATAGCCTACGCCCAGGCGTACGATCAGTCGGAGTCCTGCGCTTTTCAACGCTTCCAGCACCGTTCGGGGAAAATACTCCCCGGAAGCGATGATCCAGGGATAGCCGGATAGCTGGCGGATGACGTCCGATGAATCGGTTTGCACGGGCTGCTTGTAGTCCACGCGGAAACCTGCCTTTCGCAAAAGATCGTATTCATCGGGGCAATCCTGGGGATTGTACATGGTTGCGATCGCGTTCATGAAAGGAGCGCTCCTTTGCGGTTATTGAATGCGGCGAAGTTCATCCATCGTTTCCTGGTAGCCGCGCAGATAGAATTGCAAATCGGAAGCCGTCCACAGCACGTTTGCGCCCATGGCGCGATAATGCGTGGCGTCGGCGGCGTCGTTGCAGAAAATACCGCAGGATTTTCCGTGCTTGCGGCAAATGTCGAATGTCCTTTGGATGGCGGCTTGCGCCGCTTCGCTCTTGGAATTCATGGGCGTGCCCAGCATCACGGAAAGGTCGTTTGGCCCAATGATTACTGCGGACAGGAAATCGCCGTACTGATTCAGCATGCTTTCCAGATTGTCTACGCCCTTTTGGCTTTCAATCTGAATCATGACAAAACGGCTTTTCTGGAAAGTTTGGAAATCCTCGCCGGCGCGAAATTGGCCGTAACCTCCGGCTCCCTTGCGGCCGATCGGCCCAAACCATACGGCATCCACCACCGTGCGCAGTTGTTCCAGCGTTTCCACGCGGGGAATCATCACGCCGTCCGCGCCCATATCAATGGCCTTGGCGATGAGGTGGTATTGGCTGTCCTGTACGCGCACAAAACTTGGCATGCCCAGCATCCGACAGGTGTGCAGCATGGGAATAACGTTCTGCGTGTCGAAGCGGCCGTGTTCTGCGTCCATCAGGATAAAATCCAATTCCGGATGGAGCATTTTTTCCAACAACAGCGGTTCGTCCAGCATAATCATGGTGGTACCCTGGATCTTGGCGCAGGAAGCAAATTTTTCCTGCAAAGACTCGTAACGATTCATGGCGTTCATCTCACATTCTATACGTTTTTGTTTTCCAATCCTGCGCAAAAGGGAATGCCGGTTCTCCGGGCGGATTCATGCAGCGCGGCCAGGGTGGAATCCGGCAAATCAACGCCTTCCGCCCGGGCCAGAGCTTCCCGTTCCTGTTCCAATTGACCGGGAAACAGAACGCGATCCGCGCCAGGGGCAGGCTTGGCGTTGATCAATTCATCCACCAAGTGCTCCACGCGCTGCGCCAAATTCTGACCGGGATGCAAAAGATCCGGGTTTACGGCCAGAAACATATGGCCCACGTCGCCTGTGCTGTTGGGGTCGCAATTCCATGCATGAATGTTTTCCAGGGATGCCGCGCCGGACAAAAGGCCTGCAAAGCATTCCACCATGACGCTGAGGGAAAAACCCTTGTGCCCGCCAAAGGGCATAAGCGCTCCGCCCAGGTCGTACTGGTTTGGGTCGGTGGTGTCATTGCCCAACGGATCCTTTAGCCAGCCGATGGGAATGGGCTTGCCCTCCTGGGCGCACATGGAAATCTTCCCGGCGGCTACGGCGCTCATGGCTGCGTCGAAGCATACAAAGCGGTGTCTGCCGGCAGGCGCAGCATAAGAAAAAGGGTTGTTGCCGATGATGCGCCCGGCGCTGCTTGGCGCGGCCATGATGACGTCGCCGGTGGACATAACCATGGACAGAAAGCCACAATCGGCCATGGTGGAGGCGTAGTATCCGCATGCGCCGTGATGATGGCTGTTGCAAACGTTTACCATGGCAATTCCGGCGGTTCGAGCCTTTTCCATGGCCAACGTGGTGGCATACACGGATGCCGGAATGCCCAAACCGCGGTCCGCGTTTACGGCGGCATAGGACGGGCCTTCCGCGGTGATAAACGGATGGGCGTCTGCGTTCACGCCGCCGGTCTGCAGGCATTTTACATATCCGATGAGCCGCACCAACCCATGGGAATGAATTCCCCGCAGGTCGGCGTTTACCAGCGCATCGGCAGTCGTCCTGGCGTCCTTGGCGCAGACGCCGCAAACTTCCAACGTCCGCGCGCAATATTCGGACAATGCTTCGGGACAATACTTCATCTTTCGTCTGCCTCCTGCCTTAACAAATCTTCCAGACGCGCTTCGCAGGACGTCAGGAATCGGTTCCATTCGCCGGAATCCACAAAAGGATTGCTGCCGGCGCGCATGCGGGAGATTTTCCCTTCCGTATCGTTCTGGTCGGGGTGGTTTCCCAGCACAATGTCCACGTGCTCTCTGGCCAGGCGGTGCAATCCTTCCCGAAACTGATCGCGCAAGGTTCGGGGAAGACCATAGGAGTCCAGAAACTTTCGGGACAGGCTGTTGACGCCCACGCCGCCATGCATGGCGGCGACCATGGGCGTGCCATGCACAGATGTGTTCACAAACAGGGCATATGTGCCTTCCGTGTGGCCCGGCGCATGGACGCAGCGGATGGTTTTACCGCCCAGCTGCAGGACGTCTCCATCCGAGAACAGGATGTCCGGCGTAAAACACTCCGCCGGCGCAAGTTCCAGTTCCTTTGCCCAGGAAAGATCGCGCTTTCCGGTGACGATATCCGCGTCCTCTCTGCCGATGAGCGATTTTGCACCCGTTTTCCGCAAAAGCTCGGCGGTGCTGCCGTAATGATCGATGTGTCCATGACTGTGCAGAATGTATTTCACGTCCATGATGTCCAATCCCAGCGCTTTCATGTTTGCGGCAATGCCGTCCAGCATGCCGGGATAACCGGTGTCCAGCAAAATCAAGCCATCTTTCGCAACAATGCAATGCGACGATACGGGCGTTCCGCCCACAAACGCAATGTCATCCGTCAACATGGCCGGAGGAATATCCGGCTTCCATTCTTTCTGCATCAAACCCCTCGCTTTCGTAACAATTATACACCAGATCGGCAAAATGTGCAATCGATTGCATATGTTAAATAATTCGCACGGATACCGGACAAACAAGGCGATTGAAACTTCTCGAAAAATTGTTCCAAAATGCGGATTGACAGGGGAATGGGTTGTAGGATATAATTGTGGCAATCGGTTGCATGACGTTATTCAAACATGGAGGGATGAAAATGCTGCTTGCGGATTTCTTTCAACGGTATTTTGAAGAAGGGATGCCCTGTTCATTCCATTATGATCATCAACCGGCAGCGGCGGGATTTGGGCCGCTGACCCGGGACGAAGCGTCGGATGGAGACGGTTTTTTGGCCTATCGCCGTACGTTCAAGGAGGAAGCGGGAAATTTTGCCGCCGTGCTGAAAATCCGAAAGTTTGACGTTGCGGTGGAATGGTGGCTGGAAATGACGGGCACGGGCCTGTATGACAGCGATCTTGTGGATGAATTGCGCTATGCGGACATTACCCTGCGGTGTGCGGATGCCTACCACAGCAGTGCGTGGAAGTTTCCCAGATTTCACTGGGCGCATGGTTCTCTGGCGCAGGAAGACGATTTTCAGCCGGTATGTCAGAACTTTTGCCCCGAGAGCAGGCATGTGCTGGAATGTGGCGGCGGCAGAAGCTCCTCCGGATGCATGCCGTATTTCAATTTGCAGATGGACGAAGGAAAGGGATGCGTGTTTGCCATTGGATGGAGCGGTCAGTGGCGGGCCACGATGGATTGCCAGCGGATAGACAACCGGCCCGTGCGGTTTACTGCGGAGATGGACGATGCCTGTTTCCGGGTGCAATCGGGCGAGACGTTGGTGCTTCCCAAGATGATGGCCATGCCCTGGGAGGGCGAATTGGTGGAGAGCTTCAACGCCTGGCGCAGATTGATCAAATGGAACATCCTGCCGAAGTACGATGGAAAGCCGCTGGAGGGCTATGTGCTGTTGCGTTCCTGGGGCGGTTTGACGCCGGAGATTCATCAGGCGAAGTTTGCCAACGTAAAAAAGCATCGGCTGAATGCGGAATTGTATCAAATTGACGCGGGCTGGCATGGCGACGAAACCACCCCGCAAAGCAAAAATTATTATTTTGATCTGTGGGGAAAGACGGTGGGCATTTGGAAACCCCTGCCTGCGCTGTATCCAGATGGATTTGGTTCGATGAACCGGGATTGCCGGGATGCGGGCATGGGCTTTTGCATTTGGTTTGAGCCGGAGCGCATGCCCAGTTGGAACAAGATGGTTTCCCAGCACCGGGAGTATTTTGTGGGGCCCAAATTGCCGGATCGCCCGAATCATGGCGAATTGTGGAATGCTTCCTTCAACATGATGGTAAATCTGGGATATGAACCCGCCAGGGAATGGCTGTTGGGCGAGCTATCCAAGGTGATCGAAGATTCCCACATGGAAGTTTTTCGCATTGATTTCAATTACGAGCCGTTGGGGTTCTGGAAATACAACGACGCGATGGATCGCAGGGGCGTTTCCGAAATCAAGTATGTCAACGGCTGTTATGCCATGCTGGACGCCCTTTTGCAACGGCACCCCGGGTTGAAGATCGACAACTGCGCCAGTGGCGGACGCCGTCTGGACTATCGCATGTTCCGGCGCAGCATTCCCATGATCTGCCGCAGCGACTATTTCTGCGGGCAGGATAACGAACCGGATCCCAAGCAGTGCCATACATACGGATTGTCCATGTGGACGCCATGCCATGCGGATTCCCTGGGATCCTGTATCGGCCATACGCCGGAATGCATGGATACCTATCGCGTGCGCAGCAGCATGTGCTCTGGCGTGGGCATGACTGCGCCCTGGTGGGACATGAAGGAAGAAGAAGCCGCCTGGTATCGCAAGACGTTGGCGGACGCCAAGCGCGTTCGGGAATATATTTCGGAGGATTTCTATCCGCTCACGGGATATTCCCTCAGTCCGCTGGACTGGATGGCGTGGCAAACAAATGCGCCCGCGACAGGCAAGGGCATGATTATGGCGTTTCGACGGGAAAAAAGCGGCGTTCGGGAAAACGCCTTTGCGCTGCATGGCATCGATCAAAGCGCCGAATATCGCCTGGAGGACATGGATTCCGGCGATTTAGGCGTAGTTTCCGGCAAAGAATTGGCGGAAGGCTACGTCGTGGCAATTCCGGAAAAGCGCATGTGCCGGATACTGTTCTACGAAAAGCTTTGAGAAGCGGTTCCGGAAAAACGCTGCCGTTCTCCCGAAAGAGACGGCAGCGTTTTACGGTTGTTGTTTGTCCTCAAACAGGGAAAGATTGCTGCGCATGACGATTTGAGGGTTGGATTGCAAAATATGGGGAATTTCGGCGTTTTCCACGATGTGACGGTACAAATTCGTGAATGCGTTTTTTCCTTGGCGGAAAGGGTCTTGATAAATGGTGGCGGAAACCACGCCGCTACGGATATAGGCATTCAATTGTTCGAAGGTGTCCGATGTCACCAGCGCCACTTTGCCCGCCAGATTGTGCTTCTCCAGGTATTCGCAAATGGGAATGGAATTCGCGGAACTGACATAGATGCCATCGATGTCATCGCGGGTGGAAAAAGCCTCTTCCACCAGGCGCTGGGCAAACGCGGGCATGTCCATGGTGTCGTAATTCTGCAAAAGGGTAAGCCCTTCCCGGGGACACGCGCTGGAAAAAGACAGAAACAGTTGCTGATGGATCGGGCTGGACATGCTGCCTGTAAAAATTACCACGTTTTTGCGCGGACGATGGATCAATGCGCTGAGCAATTCCGCCGCGATTTCTCCAATCATGCGGGTGTTGCTGGTAGAATTGAACAGGCGCTTGCTGGCGGGAAGGTCGTTGTGCAACGTTACCACCGGAATGCCCGCATCCACCAATTCGTTGATTTTGAACACTGCGTCCTGATCGTAAATACCATGCAGAATCACGCCGTCGCAACCGGTTTCACGAAATTCATTCAAAACCTGCGTCCATCGTTCTCCAATATCGTTTCCGGGGGAAAGCATGCGCACGTCCGCGGTGACTTTTTGCCATGCCAATTCCCGTTCCGCCGTCAAAATGCCGTTATACATGGCCTCATAAAAGGCGGGAATGCGGTTCACAATGGTGACGCCGATGCGGATATCCTGCCGGGAAAGCCTTGCGGCCGCGCGATTGGGCGAAAAACCGTATTTTCTTGCCGCAGCCAGAATGCGCGCGCGCTTCTCTGGACTCAAACGGGAAGTGGGATTGAATGCACGGCTCACCGTAGACGCGGATACTTCCAGCTCTTCTGCCAGGGTATAGATCGTGATTTTTTTGTTCATGCGCTGCTCCTGTCCTGCTCACGGCATAAATCTCATGCTTTTCATTATATCAGGAAATGTTGCCAACTGTCAAATGCAATTTCTCGTGAAAAAATACGCAATTTCATGACGCAAACGCACAATTCTATATCTTGAACATGGGGAAGACATGGATTTTGTGTTGAATTTATTTTTGGGATTGTATTGACAACGGATTGCGAAGATGATATAATCACTCGTGAAATCGGTTGCAAGGCCCGGAAGGTACCTCTGGAACGCGCAATCGAGGGAACGAAAAAATCGGAAGGAAAGAAGGACGGAATTATGCGTAGGATTCTATCGATGCTGTTGTGCTTGGCGATGCTGTGCGTTCTGTGTGCCGGCGCGGCGGTTGCGGAGGGTGAGAAAAAGCAATTCGAGATCTGGCTGCCTGCGAATACCCAGCCCACTGAGGAATACAACGAGATGTGGTATTACCTGATCAACGGGTTTCAGACGGCATATCCCGACTACGAAGTGATCGTGACGCCCATCGGCGAAAACTCCGATGATGCGAACGCCAAATGGCAGATGGCCGCGGCGTCAAACAATCTTCCGGACATGCTGTATGCCTCCGTCGGATACGTAGACGACTGGGCCAACGCCGGCCTTTTGCTGAACCTGGAGGGCAAGCTGGATGCGGAAACCATGGAACGCTTTGTTGACGGCGCAGTGGAATACACGAATCAGTGGAATGAAGTTGAAGGCATCTACGGCCTGCCCACTCGCGCCGAGACGCAAGGGTGGTTCTTCAACACCGATTTGTTTGAACAGGTGGGGTTGGAAATTCCCACAACCTGGACGGAATGGATGAATTGCATCAATGTGTTCCTGGAGAACGGCATTCAGCCCATCCAACACGGCGGATTGGATATCTGGTCGATTTGGGGATATCACGCCATGTTCTGCAACTATGGCCTGGATTACGACATGGCCATGCAGCTTCAGAATCGCGAACTGAAATTTGCGGATTGCGATGCCTTTGTAAAGACCTTTGAGCGCATTGCGGAAATGGCCGCAGCAGGCGCGTACAACGACGACGTTGCCACCTTGAACGATTCTGTGGCGAACGCCCGCTTTGCCGCCGGCGAATGCGCCATGTACAACGGCTATGACACCAAGTACACGGCGTTTGTGGATATGCTGGCGACCGAAGAGAGCGACATCGCCAACCATTGCGTGTTCGGCTTTGGCCCGGACTTTGAGGACGGTCCGGAAGGCTATTGCGGTATTCGCATGTACGGCTGGACGCTGATGTGTTCCAGCAAGCTGGAGCAGGATGCGGATTCTCTGGAAGCGGCTATGGCGTTTTTGAAGTACTTCTTCAGCGAGGAAGGCACGCAGATCGTTGAGCAGTATCAGGTTCCGGCTACCGAGTTCACGGTGCAGGATACGGAAGATCTGACCATGCTGGAGGCTTCCATCTATGAATCCTATCTGGCGGATATTACGCCTGTTCCGGACAGCAACCAGGTCTGGTTTGATCAGTCCATCAAGCCCACCTATCGCAATGCTGTTACGGGTCTGATCTGCGGCACCCTGACCGTGGACGAGGCTCTGCGCATGATGCAGGACTGGGCCGACACCATGTAATGAAAAACCCGGTTCGAGGCGTGCCGGAAGGCGCGCCTCGAACGATTTCCCGGCAAATGATTTTCAAGGATGGGAAAAACCGCGGACGGGCCGCGTGCGATTGCCTGTCTGGTGGGCAGAATTCGCAGGGGTTCGGCGATCATTCTTCCAAGGAGTGGTTTTGTGAAATACTTATATACTCGCAGGAAGTGCCTACTATTGGTTTTGCCATTGTTTATCCTGTATACCATGTATACCATTTATCCCATGATCAATTCCATCTACTATAGTTTCACCAGCTATCGCGGTCTGGGGACACCTCGCTGGAACGACTTCGCCAACTATCGCAGGCTGCTTACGGACCGGTATGTGTGGCTGTCCCTCAAGAACACGTTGGTTGCGGCCGTCGCAATGATGCTGATGACGCTGCCCATGTCCTTTGTCATTGCATATAACATCAAAAAGAGGACGCTGCGCAACAGGATATACCTGGCGGCAGTATTTGCTTCTTATATTGTTCCCGGAACGCTCACGGCATTGCTGTGGTATTTCCTGTTGAATCCTTCGTTCGGCATGTTCAACGCCATCTTGACGAAGCTGGGCTTTTCCGGCGTGGAATGGATTGGCGGGTTGAAACTGAGCCCAATTTCCTATGCAATGGCGGCTTCCTGGGCAAACATGGGCTTTTATACGTGTCTTTGGAATGTAGCGCTCACCAGCATTCCCATGGAAATTTTGGAAGCCAGTTTGATTGACGGATGCAACAAATGGCGGCAAATCGGGAAGATTATTTTGCCCATGATTCGTGAAAACATCGGTTCCATGGTCATTCTGATTTTGACTTCGGCGCTGAAAATATATGAATTGGTGTATGTGCTCACGGGCGGCGGCCCCAACCACGCCTCGGAAACCATTATGTCTTACATGTATACCACGACGTTTACCGCACAGACGTATGGATACGGCATGACCATTGGCGTGGTGGAATTTACCATTGCCGTAATCATCACCATGGTATCGCTGGCCATTTCCCGAAAGGAGCGTTGAACGATGGCGAAAAAGACGAGGAAGTATCATCCGCCCAAAGCGCATTGGACGGTGGGAAAGGTTCTTTGGGAGATCGTTCTGTTCCTGATCATTTGCTGTTCGCTGGTTCCGGTGCTGTGGGGATTTTTTCTCTCCCTCAAGACAAACCAGGAAATCTTGCTGCAGCCGTTTGCAATGCCGGAAAAACTGCGTTGGGACAATTACGCACGGGCCTTTGTTGGCGTGCCATATCTGAAAATGTTGAGCAACACGTTTCTTGTGGTGCTGGTTGCGTTGCCTGTCAGCGTAATCGTGGTCGTGATGGCGAGCTTTGCCGTTGGTCGCATGAAAATTGGCCGGGGACGCATGCAGGGCGCTTTGTACAAATACTTTATTGCAGGCGTCATTCTGCCCGGTTATGTGATGTTGTTTCCTATTTATATGATGAGCGTGAAGCTGGGCGTGTATGACACGCTGTGGGCGTTGATTTTGCCTGCAATGGGCGGCGGGGCGTGCATGGGCGTGATGTTGCTTTCCGCCAACTTTGCCGCCGTGCCCAGAGAATTGGACGAAGCGGCCATTGTGGATGGTTGCAGCATGACGCGGTTGCTGGTGCAAATTCTGGTGCCGGCGGTGAGTCCGGCAATCGCCACCCTGACCATTTTGAATTTTCTGGGAATCTGGAACAACTTCGTGTTGGCGCGCATTCTGGTCAACAAGGAAGATTTGCGCATGATTTCGCAAGCTGTCATGTATTTTAAGGGGGAATATTCCACGGATTACGCATTGACGATGGCGGGTACGATGATTCTGGTGATTCCCCAGTTGGCGGTGTTTGTGGCCTTGCAAAAATACGTGGTGGAGGGCGTTACGGCAGGCGCCGTCAAGGGATGATCTTTTTCAAGGAATATTGGCAGGGGCTCGCCCGGGTTTTGTTTGGATAGACGAGTCCGAAATGCTATTGAGTCAGGGGTTGGATGGAGAAATATCCGCGGGGAGAAATGGAGTTGGGCTAGGATGGAATATGGAAAAATTCAATATGTGAACAAGCCGATTTCTCGCATCGTATTTGGCACGGCAACGCCCAAAATGTTTGCCGCGTTCCGCTCCAACTTTGGAACTGCGCCGGATTTTCCTCAGCGTTTGGAGACGGCGTTTGCGTTGCTGGATGAAATGTATGCAACGGGTGTGAACTGTTTTGACTGTTCGGATCATTATGGCGAGGAGCCCTTGGGCGAGTGGCTGGAAGCCAGGGGACTGCATGAAAAGGTGGTAATTCTGACCAAGGGCGCGCATTACAACCTGTGGCGCAAGCGCGTGACCGACTTTGATATTTTGCATGATTGCCACAACTCTTTGGCAAAACTGAAGACAAACCATTTGGACATCTATATGCTGCATCGGGATAACCCTGAAGTGGCGGTAAAGCCCATCGTAGATGTGCTGAACCGGTTGCATGATGAGGGGAAAATCGGCGCCTTTGGCGTGTCCAATTGGACTGTGGAGCGCATCGAGGCGGCGAATGAATATGCAGCCAAAAGCGGGCTGATTCCCTTTAGCGTAGCCAGTCCCAACTTTGGCCTGGCGGATCAATTGGGGGATCCATGGGGCGGCGGATGCGTTACGATTTCCGGTCCGTCCAACAAAGCGGCTCGGGCCTATTACGCAGCCCACGGCATTCCCGTGTTTGCATATTCCACCATGGCCCGAGGATTTTTCTCCGGACTGCTGCAAAGCGATCATCCGGAGAAAGCAGGGGAAGTGCTGGACGAAGCGGGCATGAAGGGCTATTGCTATCCGGAAAACTTCGAACGGCTGAAACGTTGCGAAATCCTGGCGGCGGAAAAGGGCGTTGCGGTGCCCAGCATTGCGATGAGCTGGATTTTTCACCAAAAGGAGTTGGATGTTTATGCCCTAACCAGTCCGGTTACGCGGGAAATGATGGAAATGAACATCCGTGCTGCGTCCTTGCCGTTGACAGAGGCCGAATGTAAATGGTTGGATCTGGAAAGCGACGAGAGATGAGATGGGAACGCTTTCTGTTGTGCAATCGATGAGGGACGAACAGGCGCATATCAAGAAGCAGCATCAAGACAGCGAACACGTTCGGGTAGGAAGGAACGTGTTCGCTGATGTTTTCTTCGCAGAAGAGGCGTTTCCTCCGGTTGAGCCGGAGCTCTTGAAGAAAATGTTTTGCAAAAGGCCGGCGCCATATCGCGGATGTGGCTCCAGGAGGAATCGTGAGATCGTGATACTGTACGAGACGGAATGCAGAACGCACTCTCGAAAATGGGATTCGCGCAGCGAAAAGTGCGCTTGACAACCATTTCAAGGACCTATGAGAAGCCGGCGATCGCGAAGATTCAGTGCGGATCGGGCTTGGTCATCACCACCCGTTCAACGGGTGGTGATGACCTTTATGCACCGATATCGGAGACAAGGTTTATTCACAAACCGATTACCAGGGAATTCGGCAAGGGGACGGCGTTGCGGCGGAATAGACGATTTTCCCGTTTAACAAAACCTGATATCCTTCCTGCTTGCGATAATACACGCAAAGGTTCTGTCCGTGCACGGAGACGTCCTCCAAAACCGCATATGGCCATTCGGCCGGGAACAGCGGAGTTACGGACAGCGCCTCCCAGTCGGGGCGGACGCCAAACAGTCCCTCCAGAACCAAATCGCAAAAGCAGGAATGATTGTAGTCCTTGCCGCGTTCATAGCCGCCTTTGGATTTCGGAAAGCGTTCTCCGCCCCAATTCATCAGCCGGGTTCGGGAAATCCAATCGCCCGTGTCCGGATGAAGGTTTTCGTCAATCCAGGAAACACAGCCTCCGTGCTCCAGATGCCGAATATGGGAAGCGGCATACTGGGAGAGCAGCATGAGATAGTCGATCGAATGGATGTTCTGCTGTTCTTCGCCTGTGGCCAGAAGATTGGCCAGCGCGGTGAGCATCATGGAAGTGGCGAATGGCCAACTGGGTCCGTTCCAGAGACATTCATGGCCCAATGGCCCGGTGGGCGGATCTCCACGAGACGCGTTCCAGGCGTTCAGGGCATCTCCCGTGTAGAATAAGCCAAAACAGGGATGGCGTCGTTCTGCGGTTGTGGGACCGTATGCCCCGCGGAAGCCTTCCGGATCCAGCAACTGACGAAATGCGTCGCTGCGCCCGGGCTCGGCCACGCCGAACATCCATGGAAGATAGCCAAATAATTCCCGCACTTGCCGCAAAGGAGACGGATTGGGCGACGCGTGGGTTTGCGATTGCGGCAAAGCGACATAAAACCGCATTTCCTCGTTCCACAGCAGGGTGTTGATCTTCTGGCGAAGGGCGCGGGCCTGTTTGTCCATGTCTTCAGCAAGGGCCGCGTTTCCGCTGCGCCGCGCAAAGCCGGCAACGGCCATGCGGTTTGCATATTGATAACAGTTCATGGTGGGGCGCAAGCCAGGTCCGCTGACGGAAAATTCGCTGCCGTCCCGGTTGTCGCTGGACCAGAAGAGACCTTGATCTCCCAATTGCCGGTTTTCCCACATGCGCAGGTTGTTTGCGAAAGCATCCGTCAAATCCAGCCCCGTATCGTCTCCGCGCAGAATGGCCAAGGCCTCCACGGCGCTTTCCAGCCAGTTGCTGTAACTGCGCAAATGCTCTCCGCCGTCCTGATACCAAAAGTGAATGTAATCGTCCAGAAACGCGTTGTCCCGCAGCCAACGGCCTTCACGAACATGGTGTCCTGCCGCGCAGGGAATGGTGTTGTATTTTCCCGCCCAAGAAACGTCAGGATGGAATTCTGTGATCACAAATCCTTCCGGCGTGCGCTTCAGATGTTTGCGATAGGTCCACCAGCGAAAGTAATATGTGCGTTCAATCGCGGGATCCGGCAGGGAAACGCGGGGAATGCGCGAACCAAGCCAGTCCAGGGCTGCGGCATTGGGAATTGCCTGCACCACGTTTTCTTCGTCCTGCCGGTTAAAAAGATCCACATATTCTTCCAACAGGCGTTGTGTGTTGATGGTATTCATGCGTCAAACCCCAAATCCAATCCTTCATGGATCACCAAACCGATGTATTCGGCGTGCTGTTTGCGGCCGTTATACCACAAAAGCCAGCGATTGTTGGCATCGTCCCGGATGGCGAAAGGTTTGTAGCAGGCGTCCGCATCCCATTCGCCCGCCGTTGGAGAAACAATGGGGTTTGCAGGCAGGCGCTGCCATTGCGTAATGCCGTTTCGGGAGCGTGCGACGCAGATGCGCGCGGTGTCGATATCCTCGTATCCAATGTAAAACAGATAATGCCAACCGTCAAGGCGCAGGATTTGACAAGCGCCTACGCGCTCCTGTTCAAAAGGATTTTCTGAATTCTTTGTGAAAATGGGGTTGGCGGGAAGCTTGCTCCAATGGAGACCGTCCGGGCTGGTGGCGTAGCACAGCACGTTGGGCTCATAGGTTTCCCCGGCAGAATACCACATACGGAACAGGCCGGTATCCTCATCCCAGGCGACAAACGGATTCATCACGCTGGCGCCCTCGAAAGGACGTTCGCTGAACAATACGGGTTGCGGGGACATGCGCTGCCAATGGTGTCCGTCCGTGCTGGTTGCATAGCCGATCCAGCTGTGGCCTCTGGCCTGGCCTGTATACCACATGTGCCATATGCCGTCCTTGTGCAATACGGTGTTGCGGTTCAGCCCGTCTTCCCATCCGGATTCCGGATTGGGAGAAAGCAGGATTTCCGGCTCGCTCCAGTGAATGCCGTCCGTGCTGCGACATACTGCCAGGGATTTTTTGGGGCGCCAGGAAAAATGCATCTGGTATTCGCCGGCTTCCTGCAATACGAATACATCGAAGCAAGTGCCCATTTCCGGTCCGCCCAACACGGGATTGCCGGAATATTTTTTCCAACCGCCGCTTGTTTCCGGATATTGATGCTTCATGGGATGGAGCCTCCATTCATTTTTTGGATTGGCATCATTCTATCACAGCCAAAACGAAAGATCAAGATACAGGAATTTACGAACATATTGCTGCGCGCACGCGGAAAAAGAACGCGGCGTCCATTTTTTTATTGGCGTGCAATTGTTGCAACGGCGGCGGATAGGCTTGAAATGAGATTGCAATGCGCGAAAGAATCGGATAAAATACATTGGGGTGATGGGCGTGAGGATCTTCAAAAAACAGGATGCAGCAGAAGATATTCTTGGGAAAAAGCGATCTGCGCAGGCGAATGCAACGATATTGTTGCTGTTGACCACCTCTTTCGTTCTGGCGGTGTTGGCCATTGTAGGTTCCATGTGGGTGCAACTGGCCATTTCCCAATATGCGGAAAACGATTACACCTATGCTTTGCAAGACGTGGTGAACGAAATCGAAGGAAGCGTGGAGGCGTATCGCGCAAACGCATTGCAATTTGGAAACACCGGATGGGTGAAGAAAATTGCGTACATGCAGGGCGACAGCATAGATGCCAATCGGGTAACCAGTTACGATTTGCAGGAGTACCGGCAACAGATGGATTTATTTGCCTATTCCGCCAACGTTTTCGAAATGGGATTGATTTTTCTGGAAAAAGACTTGGTGATTGGTTCCAGCGCGAAGTGCGATATGACATATTTGGCAAACAACTACATTCATGTGGAGGGCATGGATGAGGAGACGTGGAGAGAGCTATGTGAAGAAGCGTTTCAGCGCGATTACGTTTTGCGAAGCGACGTATCTGTTTCCTGTTTTCTGGCGAAATTCCGCGCCATGCTGATGCTCATTCCGGTAAACCCTGCGGACGATCCCTATTCTACCACCATGTTTGTGGTGATTCGCCACAGGGACTTGGAGCGGTATTTTGAAAATCTGCTGGACAGCGGTCAACAAATGTACATAACGGTTTCCCAGTCCGGAAGCGAAACGCCGTTTTTGACCATGGGACAGAAATTTGACGGAGAAACCAGCAAAATTGAAATCTATTCGGCCTTGACGGACCTTTGCTTTTCCCTTACCATGCCGCGAATGATCGTGCTGGCCAACGTAATTGCCGTTCGGAACGCGTTGCTCATGATCGTGGGCGTGCTTTGGCTGATTTCCATGTTGATCAACATGGCGCTGGCGCGGCATGTGTTTAAGCCGCTTCGGCAATTGATGAATCTGATCAATGCGGAAACGCCGCTTCGCAGAGACATCAACGAATTTGATTCTTTGCAACGGGGCATTGAGGCGCTGAAACGCCGCGAACAGGATTTGCGCGCGGAATTGTCCGTTCGGCAGATGTATTTGCGCAACGCGGAATTGGATTGCCTGCTGAATGGAACGCAGGTGCACAGCGAGGAACAGGCGCGCCTGGCGGAATTTATCCGGGATTTTGACTGCTTTTCCGCGTATCGCGTGTGCCTGATATTTTGGGAAAAAGAGATTGCCCAGGCGGATGTTCCGTCGTCCCGGACGATAGAAGACGCGTTGAAACAGGTTGGGGATGCCTGCGGCACCGGCGCGATTTCCGTGCTTCGGCGTTCCGGACATCACATTCTCATCGTGGGCTACGAGCAGTACAGCGCGTATGAACAGGTCGTAACGGCGTTGCTGGAACGTTGGGAAGGCTGCTATGTTGCCATTGGCAGCGAAGTGCAAACGCTTTCGGATATTCACGTATCTTACGAATCGGCCCGGGAAGCGAAGGACTACCGGTGTGTATCGGATGGATTTCGCGTGCTTCGGCATGACAATGTGCGTCGGGATATTGGATATTATCTTCCCCAGGAGGCGGAAAACCGTTTGACGGGCTTTGTGCGCAGCGGTCAAGGGGATAAGGCGGAGCAGGTGTTTCGGGAATTATACGAATCCAACGTCGCGGAGCGAAATACCACGGAAATTGGCATGCGGAACTTCATGGCGAACGTGGAACTGCTGGTCATCAAGCAGGTGCCGGCGGACGCATTGCCGTGTATGCCGCCGCAGGATTCCGTGGACGATCCGGAAATGATGCGGCGTCTCACGGTGGAATATATCCATCAGGCGGCGAATTTGCACGCCGAGCGAATCAAGAGCATGCCTACGCGGATGGAAAGCATTCTGTCCTATGTGGATGCCAATTTGATGGACAATACGCTGTCCCTGAACATGGTGGCGAGCCATTTTAACGTGTCGCCGTCTTTGATTTCCCGTTTGTTTGCGGAACAACATGGCGAAAACTTCCATACATATGTAAATCAATTGCGCATTGCCCGGGCGATGGAATACCTGGGCGATGAAAATGGAGACGACATTGCCTCGGTGGCGTTAAAGGTGGGATATACCAACGATGCAACGTTCCGGCGGCTGTTTAAGCGTTTTGCAGGGGTAACGCCTTCGGAATATCGGATACAAAACCACCGCGAGTAAAAATGTGCAGGATGCTGCAAGTTTTGCATGGCCGGGTTGTGCTGCGTATAAAATGTTGTCGGTTGACTGCCAGACGCCCGTTGGATATGATGAAAACGGCAGTTGCGAACGAACCCAATATAAAGGAGGCAGAAACATGAAAAAGACGATTGCCATGGTTATGTCCCTGCTGCTGGCGTTGGCCGGCCTGTCCGGTGCCGTCGCGGAACCCTTTGGCGAAGGAAAGACGCTTTCCTTTGCCTGCCTGGAGGGGTGGTATTCCGCGGTAACGGTGAACGACAACTTGCCCTCCTGGCAGAAGATTGAGGAAAACACCGGCGTAAAGATCAAATGGGAAGCCAATTCCGATTATAACACGGCCATGCAGCCCAGGGTTGCGGCCGGCCAAGAGCTTCCGGACATCATGCTGATTCCGCCGGCCTGGTCCAACAGCGGTGTGTACAAAATGGCGTTGGATGGAACCATCATTCCTCTGGACGACCTCATTGCGGAATACGCTCCGAACATCCAGCGCGTTCTGGAAGAAAATCCCGCGCTCAAGGGATTGATGACCGCCCCGGATGGACACATTTATTCCATTTGCGATACGCCGATGCTGGTAAACGACCTGGTGGTGCAAAACGCCATGTTTATTCGTCAGGATTGGCTGGAGGCATTGGGGCTCGAGGAACCGAAGACCATTGAGGATTGGTACAATGTGCTCACGGCCTTCAAGGGCTACGATCCTACCGGTTATGGCGCGGAAACCATTCCCTTCAGCCGTTCCGGAGGCAAGCTGTATGACATCGTGAACGTGTTCACTTGCGCCTACGGTTTGCCGGCCAGCACCAGCTATTGGTGGTATGACGAAGATGGAAAGGTCTTCCTGACCTATGCGACGGAAGAATTCCGGGAATTTTTGACGGAAATGGCCAAGTGGTATCAGGAAGGCTTGATCGACATGGAAGTGCGAGATGAACCAAACTTCCAGTCTCTGGTATCCACAAATGTCGTGGGCGCGTTCTCCACGCTGTCCGAACGCGTGAAGCAGTATGATGGCCTGCTGGCCACTGCCGGCGTGACGGGAAACCACATTCTTGTCGCTCCCCCGGCCAGCAAAGACAAGCTGCTGTTGAAGCGTGACACCACCTGGAATCATTACGGCATTACTTCCTATTGTGAAGATCCGGTGCTGGCCATTCGCTGGCTGGATTATGTGTGGGGATCCGAGGAAGGCGTAACCATTAACGAATGGGGCATCGAAGGCCTGTCCTTTGAGTACGATGAAAACGGCGACAAATATTTCACCGATTACGTGCTGAACAATCCTGACGGACTGGATCCTTACAACGCCCTGCGCAGTTTGGGCAGCGCAAACACCATTTTGGTGCGCACGCCGGCAGAGGTGTATGCCGCTCTGAATCCGGATTACGTGATTGAATATGGCGAAAGCTTGCTGGATCAGCGCATAGAGCCGTTCCCGCAGGTGATGGCTACGGAAGAAGAACAGACCGTGATCGATCGCATTCAGCCGGATTTGACCACGTATTGCGACGAATGCGTAGACAAGTTCATTGCGGGAATTATGCCAATGAGCGAATTTGACAGCTTTGTGGAAAAACTCTACGAGATCGGACTGGAAGAGCTGCTTGCCGTGAAACAGGCGCAGTTTGACCGTTCGGGTGTGAGGTGAAACAGGTGAATTGCGGTTCCGAGATTTGGAACGGCAGGAAAGAGGGGCGTCAGAATTTCTGGCGCCGCCTCTATAAGGATCGCTTTTTTGTGGCAATGATCCTGCCGGTGGTCGTGTATTATCTGTTGTTTTCGTATTATCCCATGTACGGCGTGTTGATTGCCTTTAAGAATTACATGCCCAGCAAAGGCATCATGGGCAGCGAATGGGTGGGCTTGGAATATTTCCGCCAATTTTTCGGGGGCATATATTTTTGGCGCCTTTTGAGAAATACATTGCTGATTTCTGTGTATAGCCTGCTTTGGGGATTTCCGATTCCCATTATTTTTGCGTTGATGCTCAATGAATTTCGGGATGGCGCGTTCAAACGCGTTGTGCAGACGTTCAGCTATCTTCCGCATTTTATCTCCATCGTGGTCACGTGCGGCATGATCATCAATTTTCTGAGCCCGACGGGAGGCATCATAAACCTACTGGTGCGCGCTTTTGGGGGAAAGAGCATCAATTTTCTGGGGAAACCGCAATACTTCCGCACGATCTATGTGGCTTCAAATATTTGGCAGGAGTTTGGCTGGAATTCCATTATTTTCATCGCGGCGCTGTCCGGCGTGGATCCCCAATTGTATGAAGCCGCCAGAATCGATGGGGCAGGGCGCTTCAAGCAGATGCTGTATGTAACGATTCCGTCCATCATGAACACCATGATCATCCTGTTGATTTTGAACATAGGCAATATCATGTCCGTAGGCTTTGAGAAGATCATTCTTTTGTACAATTCGGCTACCTATGAAACGGCGGACGTCATTTCTACCTATGTGTACCGCATGGGTTTGCAATCGCTGCAATACAGTTATTCCTCTGCGGTGGGATTGTTCAATTCCGTGATCAACGTGGTGCTGCTGGTAACCAGCAATGCCGTGGCCAAGCGCATTACCGGAATGGGAATATGGTAGGAGGTGCTTTCATGAGCAAAATACAAATGCCTGTGGAAGAGCGCATTGGGAAGGTCATCATGGTGATCGTCTTGTGTTTGGCCAGCTTGGCGGCGCTGTATCCGTTTTTGTATGTGTTTTCCATGGCCATTAGTTCTCCGGAACACGTGCTGCGCCGGGATGTTTATTTGTATCCCCGGGGAATCGGCCTGGAAGGGTACCGGCTGGTGTTTTCCAACGCCAACATATGGCGTTCCTATGCCAACACAATCTATTACACGCTGGTAGGAACGGCCATCAATGTCACGTTGACCGTGTTGGCAGCCTATCCGTTGTCCAGGCCGCGATTCGTGCTGCGCCGGCCGCTTTCCTTGATGATTACCTTTACCATGTTTTTTGGCGGCGGCATGATCCCGTTTTTTATTGTAATTTCCAGATTGGGCTTGTATAACACGCGTTGGGGAGTGTTGCTTCCCTTTGCCGTCAGCGCCTGGAACATCATCATTGCCCGAACGTTTTATGAAAGCATCCCGGAAGCACTGATAGAATCTGCCACCATTGACGGGGCAGGAAACATGGTAACATTGGTAAAAATCGTCTTGCCGCTGTCGGGATCCATTCTTTCCGTGTTGGCGTTGTTTTATGCCGTGGGACATTGGAACAGTTATTTTTGGCCGCTGGTGTTGCTGAACAATCCGGAATTGCAACCCCTGCAAATTTATCTGTATAAAATTCTGGTGCAGCTGAAGCAGGACACCATGGCGGGAGCGCAGATTGGCATCAGCCGCACCGTGGCTGCGGAGCAATTCAAGTATTCTTCGATTATTGTTTCCATTTTGCCCATTATTGTGGTATATCCTTTCCTGCAAAAGTATTTTGTCAAAGGCGTTATGATCGGCGCCGTCAAGGGTTAAAGCCAATCGTTTTCGAAACAGGAAACAGCGCATGACGCAAGATTCGCGTCATGCGCTGTTTGTGCTTTGATGGGATCTTGCGAGCGCGTTGTGGATGGTCATGTTTTTTTCGGCCGCCGTTCCGTTTACACGATGAAATTCGGCTTTGCTGCAAAAGGGCTTGCGCGAATCAGCTTTCGCATATCCGGTAAAATCTGACATATTGACATGTCTTCTGACGGCATGATATGCTGAAAACGCAAAAACTGTGATGTTTGTGAGGAGTGAAGGCAAATGCATGCATGTTTCGGCGGGAGCGCAGCGGCAAATTCGCGTTGGCGGAGTCTCGCAAAAAACTGGGAGTTATATTTGTTTGTGCTGCCGGCGGTGGCGTACATCATCCTATATTGCTATCTGCCGATGTATGGCGTACAGATTGCGTTCAAGGACTATCGCGTAGGAAAGGGCATTGAAGGCAGCGCCTGGGTAGGGTTGAAGCATTTCCAAAAGTTTTTGTCCACGCCATCCTGCCTGCAGCTGATTCGCAACACGCTCAACCTGAGCCTGTATTGGCTGGCCGTGGGTTTTCCCATGCCCATTCTCTTTGCCCTGGTGGTCAATGAACTTGCAGACGGGCGCTTTAAGAAATTTATACAGACCATCTCCTATGCGCCCCATTTTATTTCTACCGTGGTGATGGTCAGCATGATTACCATGTTTCTGGATGCCAGCAACGGCATCGTCAACAAACTCATTGGATATTTGGGGATTGGACCGTATCCTTTCATGACCGTTGCGGCGTGGTTTCCTACGATTTATGTGGTTTCCGGCGTCTGGCAGAACCTGGGCTGGAGTGCGATTATCTATTTTGCCGCCCTTTCGGGAATTGATCCGGAGCTGCACGAGGCGGCGATGATTGACGGGGCGGGGAGACTCAAGCGCATTTGGCACATCAATTTGCCCGGAATTTTGCCAACCGTCACAATTCTGCTCATTCTCAGCGTGGGAAACATCATGTCCGTGGGCTTCGAAAAGGTATACTTGATGCAAAATGCATTGAATACGGAAACCAGTGAAATCATTTCTACGTTTGTTTACAAAATGGGGCTTCAATACAATCAATACAGCTATTCCAGCGCCATCGGACTTTTCAATTCCGCCATCAATTTTGTGCTGTTGGTTACGGTAAATTTCGTAACCCGGCGAATCGGTGGAACCAGCCTGTTCTAGGAGGTGCGGCATGAAGACGCGGCCAGCTTTTTCCGGCGCAAAGCGGCGCCAGCCCCAGGGAATTGACGACAAAATCATCGGTTCTTTGGCATATATACTGAGTATCCTTGTGCTTGTCTTGACGTTGTATCCCTTGCTCTATGTGGTCAGCGCATCCTTTTCGGATCCGGCCAGCGTAACCCGGGGCGATTTGGTGTTGTTGCCCATCCTTCCTACGCTGGATGGTTACGCCACGATCCTGGAATACAAACCCATTTGGATCGGATATCGAAATACCATCTTTTATACCTTTGCCGGCACGCTGATCAACTTGGCCTGCACGCTTCCCTGCGCCTATGCGCTTTCCCGAAAGGATATGAAAGGCAGAAGCGCGTTGATGTTTCTGTTTACGTTTACGATGTTTTTCAACGGCGGCATGATTCCCACATATTTAATGATGAAGCGCTTGGCGATTCTCAATACCGTATGGGCCATGCTCATCCCCGGCGCGGTTTCGGTGTACAATCTGATCATTGCCCGCACCTACTTCGCCAGCAGCATTCCCCATGAAATCAGTGAGGCGGCCATGATCGACGGTTGCTCCAACACGCGGTTGTTTGCCACCATCATATTGCCGTTGTCCATGCCCATGGTTGCGGTAATCATGCTTTATTATGCGGTAACCCACTGGAATTCCTATTTTAACGCATTGATCTATCTTGCGAACGATCAGCTCTATCCCTTGCAGCTCTATCTGCGAAATATTCTGCTGGAGGACATGATGTTGGATTTGATCAGCGGTGATTCCGAAGCCATGGAGGCCATGATTCGCCGGTTGCAGCTAAAAGAAAGCATGCAATATGGCATCGTGGTGATTTCTTCGCTGCCTGTGCTCGTCCTGTATCCGTTCATCCAGAAATACTTTGCCAAGGGCGTCATGATCGGCGCCATCAAGGGTTAATTCGGATCTTTGGAGCGGTCTGCGGCCGGGAACGCTCTTCAAGGATAAACGACATCATATCGAACAAGGAGGAACCCCCCATGAAACAACTGCTGGCATTGGCATTGGCGGTGGCGTTGCTGCTTTCCGGCGCGGCGCTTGGCGAAATGGTATCTGACATTCAGGACGTTACCACTGACGGTTTGTCCGCAACCTCGCTGCTTACGGGAATGCCCACGCCCGAATTGCCCCTGGTGGACGAGCCGATGACGATTACGGTGATGTATCCCCGTTGGTCAAACCATGGCGATTTCAGCAACATGTGGTTTATGAACGCCGTGGAAGAAGCCACCGGCATCAAGTTGGAGGTTCAGGGCATTGAAAGCGCTGGCTGGGACGAGAAAGTCAGCCTGGTTTTTGCTTCCGGCGATTATTCCGATATTTATCTCAGCGGGATTTCCCTGAACGATGCTTCCGTGTATGGCGCGGCGGGTATGCTCATCCCCCTGGAGGATCTCATTGCCGAATATGCCCCCAACGCGCAGGCCATTTTGGATGCGCTGCCCGAATCCAAGAAATCCATCACTGCTTCGGATGGGCATATCTATCTGATGCCCGCGTTCGACACGCCTGCGCGCGATATGGTTCAGAAGTGCGGCTTCATCAACGACGTATGGCTTGAGAATCTGGGCCTGGATCGTCCCACAACCGCAGACGAACTGTATAACTGCCTGGTGGCCGTGCGGGACAATGACGCCAACGGCAACGGCGATGCGAAGGATGAAATTCCTTTGAGTTACGTATACAGCAGTGTCAATTACAACGCGGGTACCGTCATCCTGTATGCGTTTGGATTCGTGAATATGCTGCACGACGTTATCGACGACCAGTATGTGTATGTGCCCATGCAGGAAAATTTCCGGGAATACCTGCGCTTTATGAACAAGCTGTATGAGGAAAAGCTGCTGGATCCCGAGGTGTTCACCCAGACCGACGCGCAATACAACGCCAAGTTGGGCGAATACACCGTGTTCTTTACTTCTCCCGAAATGCAGAACGTGTTGGCGGACGAGACGTTGCAGACAGCTTACAGCCTGATCGGTCCCTTGACCAGCGATGTCAACGACACGCCGATGTGGGCTGCTCAGGCGTCCGAGAAAGCCGGCGTCGGTTCTATGATGATCACCGATAAATGTTCCGAAGAGAAGGCAATTGCCGCCATCAAGCTGTTGGATTATTTCTATTCTGAAGAAGGTTCCTTCATGATCAAATGCGGTCCCGAGAAGGGAAAATGGGACGGCGAAGGCGGATGGACCCGCAACATCGCGGAAGATGGCACCGTCAGCTACACCATTGATTATTTGCAGGATCAGGGGAAGTATAATTCCTTCTGGGATTTCCGCTGTGCCAATGGTTTGATGAACGTGCCCTTCCTGTATACCTCCGAACATGCCGCTCTGGTATTGGGCGCAAGCGTGTGGGGAAAGCATCTCTCCCAGTCCGTGTTTGACAGCGGCGCTTATGCGGCTCGCCGCTTCGGTTATCCTGCGGGCGTAACCTTCACGGAAGATGAGCAGGATACCTTGGCCATGTTCGTATTGTTGGACAATTATGTGGATCAGATGGTGGCCAAGTTTATCACCGGATCCGTAGACATTGACGACGACGCTCAGTGGCAGATTTACCTGGATACCATTGACAGCATGGATGTGGCTACGCTGATCGAAACCCGTCAGGCTGCCTACGACCGCTGGAACAACGGTTGAAAAAGCCGGACTTGACGCAGGTCGGGGAGGAAAAATCTCCCCGGCCTTCGGGTAGTTCAAGGGGCGCAAATTTGCGCCCGAAAATTGCAATGGAGGAGGAACGCCGGTATGGAAACGCTCTACAATGGAATTCAGCTCCCGGATGCATGGCCGCCCCGAAACATGGAGGATCGATGTCAGGATGATTTGCCGATCCCTTATCTGGAGAATCCGCCGCAGGTCATCAATGTTACGGTTGGCAGGCAACTGTTTGTGGATGATTTTCTGATTCGAGATACCACCATGGAAAAGCGCTTTTTTCAAGCGGAGTTTTTGCCGGACGGACCGTTTCTGAAACCGGAGACGCCCCTTGAGATGTCTGGCGGATTGGCGCCGATCGCCGCGCCCTTTACGGATGGCTGTTGGTATGATCCATCCGATGGACTGTACAAATTGTGGTATCATGCCGGTTGGATGGCCGCCACTTGCATGGCGGTGAGTGCGGACGGCGTTCATTGGGTGCGCAAGATGCTGGACAACCGCCCGGGAACCAACATGGTGTATGTGCCGCCGAAGAATTGGCGGCGGGACGGATCTACTGTGTGGTTGGACAGCACGGCGGAGGATCCGGCGCGGCGGTTTAAAATGTTCACCTTCTATCGCACGCCGGAAGGCGAACACGGCGAGGTGCAGACCAGCCGTGACGGACTTCATTGGGGCGAAGCTACGCGCGTTGGCCAATGCGGCGACAATTCTTCGTTTTTTTATAACCCATTCCGAAAAAAGTGGGTTTTCTCCATCCGAAGCGGCATGCCTTTGTTTGAACGATATACCCGCGCCCGCCGTTATCGTGAGTTTGATCGTTTTCCGGAGGACGCGTGTTGGCAGGATGGAGAGGAAGTGTTTTGGCAAAGGTGCGACCGCACGGATTTGACCGCTTGCCAGGTGGGCGCGCGTTACAGCGAAAGCTTGCCTCCGCAATTGTACCATCTGAACTGTGTGGCATATGAAAGCGTGATGCTGGGGCTGTTTGGAATCATCAAGGGATTCGATGAATTTGACAACAGCGTCTGCGACAATCTGGGCCGGCCGAAATGGATTGACCTGCATGCGGCGTTCAGCCGGGATGGTTTCCATTTCAGCAGACAGAACCGTTTGCCGCTGATTTGCGCCACGGGCCGGGAGGGAGATTGGAACCGAGGATATCTGCATGCTGCGGGCGGCTTGTGCCTGGTGGATGGCGACCGGCTGTTGTTTCCAGTGGGGGGCTTTTCGGGCAAGAGCGTTTTGCAAGGAGGGCATCTCTACGGCGGGGCTGCAACAGGCTTTGCGGCGCTTCGCAGAGATGGCTTTGCCGCCATGGTTTCGGGCTGGTCCCGCCAACAATTGACCACGCCCGTCGTGCGCTTTGATGAAGGCAGCCGTCTTTTCGTCAACGCCCAGGCGTTGGAGGGGTTCGTAGGCGCGGAGGTGTTGGATGCCCAAGGCCAAGCGATTCCTGGGTTCTCCTTTGAGGATTGTGTTCCGGCCCAGTCGGACGCAACTTGTCAGGAAATTCGTTTCGTTGGCGGACGAAGTTTGGGACAATTGCGGGGACAGCCATTGATGCTTCGCTTTTATGGAGTAAACGCGCGCCTGTACGCCTTCTGGTTTAGCGACAGTGCGCGTGGAGAGAGCGGCGGTTATGTGGCGGCGGGAGGTCCCGGATTTTCTGGTTGCAGGGACGTTTGATGGAGGGATGGCAATGCGGCGGCGGACGTCGTATTTCTGGTTCATTCTCAGAAACTATCTGTTGGCGGTGCTGCTGCCGGTGCTGATTTTGTGCTTCATGCTGTATCGCGTGGGCGTGGTGGAGTTGTTGCAGGCGGGTCGCTCCAGCCGGGCGGCCCACTTGAACACCGTGGCCGCCGTATTGGATCAACGCATGGCGGAGTTTTCCGATATCGCCATGCTGATGTCCATGGAGGATTCGCTGTTGGGAATTTCGGATCATTTGAGCACAGAAGAGGCGATCGCGGTGATACAGCGCTTGGCCCGCTATACCAGCACGAATGCCTTTTTCCACAAAATCATTATTATGCGGGAGGGCGTAAGCCTGATCTATACCTCTCAGGGAACCTTGTCCCGACAGGTTCTCTATCAGGATTTTTTGCATTTATCCGGCGAAGAGGCGTTGCTGTTTGAGGAATGCGAAGCATCCGCGGAAAGCCGAATTCAGTATTTCCCAACGGCGGATTTGGTCATTCGGTTTGTGCCCTTTCCTCTTTTGAATTCGGTCAAAAAAGGTTGCGCCGCGTATGTGATGGAAAAGACGCAATTGATGGGTCTGATGGAGCTTTGCCTGGACGAACCGGATTGCGCGCTGTTGCTGGCGGATTCCGAAAACCGCTTGCTTTACGGCTACAATGCGCTAGGGCTGGAATTGGATATCCAGGCGATTCGGGAAAATCAGGCGAATGCCTATGTGAACGTGGATGGCGTCCGGTGCATGTTATCCTGCCAAACCATATCGGAGGCGGGGTGGACGATCCTTTGGCTTAGACCCATGGCAGCTTTTGTGGAGGATATGCGGCTGAGCGTGATTGTGACCGGCACGGCGGCAGCGCTGATCATTGCCGGGCTGCTCATTATCACCCTGGCGCGCAGCCAGTATCGGCCCATTCACCGTCTTAGCAGCCTTTCCGGGAAGAACTCACCCAACGAATTGGTCAACATCCAGCGAGCCGTATGCGAATACAGGGATGTATTAAACAAAGTGGACCGGCAGCGGCAGCAGCTGCGGGACAATTTGATGCTGCGGTTGCTGGGAGGCGAGGCGTTTTCCCAGCAGGAACTCAGGCAAATGTGCGATGCGTTGGAATTCTTCCGGGACGGTCAGGAAGCCGTGGTGGTGTTGGCGCAGTTTGCGGCGGCGAATGCGCAGACCGTGCGCTCGGAAGCGGAACGCCGCATGTTCGCGGACAACGAAGGCTGCGTGCTGTGCATGGGAGAGGGCATCTGCATGATTTGTTCGAAGGATGGCGAGGACCAGCTGCAAAGCGATCTTTACGAGTTTGAGCAATGGTTTTTGAATACCTGGGGGTGCGTTGTGCGGTTTGGCATCAGCAACAGCCACCCTTTGTACAAGCTGTCCACCGGACTGCTGGAGGCTCAGACGGCCCTTTGTCAAACCAAGGCAACCCGGCCGGACAATATGGCCTTCTATCAGGATGCCCGGGTAACGCCGCCGCAATTGGATGAAAACGCTCGACGGAACGAACATCGTTTTGCCTGTAGTTTGCGCCAGGGAGATGAGGCGATGGCGCTTCAGGCGTTGGATCAATGGCTGGAATGCCTGCGGGGGCAGGATTTCGGGCGTTCCATGCAGATTTATTACCAGTTTCGCATTGCCGAAACCATTGCGCATGTGGTTACCGACGATGCCGTGGCGGGGTATTTGAGCGCGGCGGATTTTGAAAAAATGTCTCCCCTTCTGACCAGCACGCTTACAAATGTTTCGTTGGAAGAATTTGCCCAATGCGCTCAGGAAATTGTCGGCAACGTGTGCGGCATCATGCGCGCGGTGGAACAGCGCAAACAGCAAAATCAGCGCCAGGTGGCGTGCGCATGGGTGCATGACAACCTGTCAAACCCTGAACTCTCTTTGGAGCTTCTTAGCAGCGACATGGGCTGTTCTCCGGCCTATTGGAGCCGTTTCTTCCGGGAACGAATCGGGATTAACTTCAACGACTATGTTTGGAATCTGAGATGCGAAACATGCAAACGGCTCTTGACCCAGACCTCGCTGCCCATCAAACAGATTGTACAGGACGTGGGATACGTGGACGCTTCCAGCTTTACGCGTCGTTTCCGCCAACAGGAAGGCGTGACGCCAGGACAGTATCGGGAACAGCATCCGGAAAAGGAATGCGCGGACAACGGGCCTCCTCAAGCGCGTTTGTAATTGGAATCTTGCGCCGGAACGTGGGCGGCAGCGCCTCTGCGAAGGGCGTCCGCCCCGGGCAGCGCGTGCTTTTCGGGTTCGGAGAGAAGCGGCATAGCCACGGCGCAACAGGAATCGGGAAAACCTTCCCGGCATCCGGGGAGTGCAAGAGGAACAGTGCAAGGCGGAAAGCCACGGATTCAGTCCGAACCGCAGGGAAAACTCATGTTTTCTTTCTCTGTGCAGGTTTCGACGCCTGAGCATACCGCAACGCCACCGGTCATATGCTGAAAAAGAAAAAGCAGGCGGGAGGCGTGTTCCATGGATCAAACGACACTATACCGGGATATCGCCGGGCGTTGCGACGGGGACGTCTATTTGGGCGTCGTGGGGCCTGTGCGCACCGGAAAATCGACGTTCATCAAGCGGTTCATGGAGCTGCTTGTGCTTCCGAACATCGATGGAGAACATCGCAGGGAGCGCGCTGTGGATGAATTGCCACAGAGCGGCGCGGGACGAACGATTATGACCACCCAGCCCAAATTTGTGCCCAATGAGGCGGTTTCCGTGCGTTTGCGGGATGAAGCCACCGTGCGCGTGCGGCTGGTGGACTGCGTAGGTTATCTCATTCCGGGCGTATTGGGCTTGAACGAAGGGGAAGAGGCGCGCATGGTGCGCACGCCGTGGTTTGATCATGACATTCCCTTTGAGGAAGCGGCGGAAATCGGAACCCGAAAGGTAATTCAGGAGCATTCCACCATCGGCGCCGTGATCACAACCGATGGGAGCATCGTGGAAATGCCCAGAAGCGCTTATGCCGAAGCGGAAGAACGGGTAATTTCGGAACTCAAGGCGCTGGGGAAGCCCTTCGTGGTGGTGCTCAATTCCATCAATCCGGATTCGCCGGATACATCCCGGCTTCGGGATGCGCTTACGGGCAAATATGGCGTGCCGGTAATGGCGATGGACGTAATGAACATGCGCATCGAGGATGTAAACGCTTTGCTGGAAAACGTGCTGTTTGAATTTCCTTTGAGCGAATTGCGCATTTCCGCGCCTTCCTGGCTCACGTCCCTGCCCGAGGATCACTGGTTGGGAAAGGCGGTTTTTTCCGCCGTGCGGGAAGCGGCAGAGGACATGGGGCGAGTGCGGGATCACGGCCTTTTGCGAAGCGCGCTGAACGAATGCGAATATGTGGAAGACATGGCCTTGGTGGAAATTTCTTTGAACGACGGCACGGCAGAATACCGCATGACCATGAAGGACGGACTGTTTTACAAGGTGCTGGGCGAGGCTTGCGGCGAGCCGATTGAAGGCGAAGAGTATCTGTTTTCGCTCATGGGCGAATTGGTGAAGGCAAAGCGGGAATACGATCGGGTGGCGGACGCATTGGAGGCGGTGCGCACGACCGGGTATGGCATGGTGGCCCCGGCAATGGACGAATTAACCCTCAGGGAACCGGAAATCGTGAAACAGGGCGCTCATTTCGGCGTGCGCCTCAAGGCCAGCGCGCCTTCGCTGCACTTCATTCGCGTGGACATCCAAACGGAGGTCAGCCCGATTGTGGGAACGGAGAAACAATCCGAAGAATTGGTGCAATATTTGCTGAGTGAATTCGAGAACAACAAGGCGGGAATCTGGTCCACGGAGATTTTTGGGAAATCCCTGGACGATTTGGTTCGGGAAGGCTTAAGCAACAAATTGACCCGCATGCCGGAGGACGTGCGCATGAAAATACAGGAATCTTTGCAAAAAATCATCAACGAAGGCAGTGGCGGGATGATCTGTATACTTCTGTAACGTTAAGTTTGTTAAATTCACTATTGATTTACGAGGCAAAATTGTGTATAATAGAGACGGGAACAATGCAGGGAGGTACGAAGAATGAAGTTAATTATTGCAATCGTTCAGGATGAAGACGCTTCCCGTCTGATCAGTCAGCTGATGAACGAAGGCTATGGCGTTACAAAACTGGCCACGACCGGCGGCTTCCTGCGCTCCGGCAACACCACGCTGCTGGTTGGCGTGGATGATGAACGGTATGACGGCGCTATGGCGGTCATCGAAAAGGTTTGCAAAAGCCGCAAACAAATCGCGCCTTCTCCATCGCCGATGTCTGGCACGGCGGGCGTATATGTGCCCTATCCCATTGAGGTAATGGTTGGCGGCGCCACGATTTTTGTGATGAACGTGGAACATTTTGTAAAGATTTAGGAAGAACCAATGTGAAACTAACGGATTTCGTTGGAAATGGGGAAATGCTGGAACAGTTAATGCGTTCGGCACGTGCCGGGCGCATTGTTCATGCGCTTCTGTTTGCCGGCGCTTCCGGGGCCGGAAAGCGCACCGCCGCGAAATTGTTTGTGCAGGCCTTGTATTGTACCGGCGCGGAAAAGCCCTGCGGCGCATGTCCGGCCTGTCGCCGGGTCGCGGAAAATACCCATCCGGATGTGCATGTGGTGCGGCCGGACGGGCGCAGCATTTTGGTGGAGCAGATTCGGGCCTTGATTGATGCGGTTTCCGCAATGCCATATGAGGGCGGTTTTCATACGGTCATCATCGAACAGGCCGACAGGATGACGGATAGCGCCCAAAATGCACTGTTAAAAACGCTGGAAAACCCCGTGGTGCCGGTGATGTTTTTTCTGCTGTCGGAATCCGTGGGCGGGATGCTGCCGACGGTGCAGTCCCGATGCCAGATTGTGCGGTTCCGTGCGCTTACCACAGAAGAATGCAAAGGCGTCCTGCTGAAACGTGGCATGGAAGTTCGCCGCGCGGAGCTGCTGGCGGGGCTTTCCGGCGGTTCGGTGGGCAGGGCGCTTGAAATGGATGCGGATGAGGAATACTTTCCCTTGCGGGAACGGGTGATCAAATCCTTAAAAACCTTGAAGGGCCCCGGCAGTGTCGCCGCAGCTGCATTCGTGCTGTCGGCGGACAAGGAAAAAAGCGGCGACGTATTGGAGATTATGGAAACGCTTGCCCGGGACAGGATGGCGGTGGAAAACGGTGCGCCAGCCTTTGGACAGGAAGAAGCCGTTCCGCGGATTCCCGGAGTGAATGGAGAGACGCTGCTGATGGGCGTAATGGAGATGCGCCGGAAGCTGCGTTCCAATGTATCATGGCAAAATGCGCTGGAGGAGATGTATTTTCGAATTTGTGCGCTTTGAGATATTTTAGGAGGAAACAATATGGCGACGGTAATCGGCGTTCGCTTCAAAAAGGCGGGCAAGGTATATTATTTTGATCCGACGGACGTGTGGCCCAAGCCGGGAGACGACGTCATCGTGGAGACCGCCCGGGGAATCGAGTTTGGAGAAGTTGTGACGGGCGCGCGCAGTGTGGACGATCAGCAGATTGTTCCGCCGCTCAAAAAAGTGCTTCGCCTTGCCACGGAAGAGGACAAGCGCCGGGCGGAATTCAACACGCAACGGGAAAAAACCGCTTTCAGCGTTTGCCAGGAAAAAATCGCCCGGCATAAGTTGGATATGAAACTGGTGAGCGTAGAATACACGTTCGACAATTCCAAAATCATTTTCTATTTTACGGCAAACGGCCGCGTGGATTTCCGGGAACTGGTAAAGGACCTTGCTGCGGTGTTCAAAATGCGCATCGAACTGCGTCAAATCGGCGTGCGGGACGAAGCGAAGATGTTGGGCGGATTGGGCTCCTGCGGCAGACCCATCTGCTGCGGCGCGTTTCTGGGGGATTTTCAGCCCGTGTCCATCAAAATGGCCAAGGAGCAGAATTTATCGCTGAATCCCACGAAGATTTCCGGACAATGCGGCCGGCTGATGTGCTGTCTCAAATATGAACAGGACAATTATGAGCAAACGTTGAAGCGATTGCCGAAAATTGGTCGAGACATCGTGACGCCGGAGGGCACAGGCGTGCTCATGGAAATCAACGTGATTCGGGAACAGGTGAAGGTGAGATTGCGGCAGGCGGATGATACGTTTGTCGTAAAGGAATTTGCCGTTGACGACGTGCGCATTCCGGGACCGGAAGATGCCGCTGCGGTTCGGGAAGCGCCCAAGCAGCAGGAGCCATCCAAGGAGAAGCGCACGATGGACAAAGCCGATGGGGAAGAGGCGGAACAGGAGGAGAAGCGCAAGCGGTATCCGCGGCAAAAGGCGACAAAGAACCTGAGCACGGCGCAGTTCCTGGAAAAAATGCAAGGCGAAAAAGCGCCGGAAAAACCCAGGGAACCGGGGCAGGGCCGCAAGAATCGCCGCAAAGAAGGCCAGAGCGGAACCGCCATGCCGCCAGCGCCGGCTTCAACAGAAACGCCTGCGGCAGCCAAAATAAATTCGGAAAAGAATGTGGAGTGACCACGAATTTTTCCTGAGAAAAATGAAAAAAAGGCTGTACAATCGAGGTCAGTTGTGTTATAATACGGTCAGCCCCGATAGAACGATCTTAATCCGTATCCCTCCGGTGGATTTGCTACCGATGCCAGGACTCGGTTACTAAGACAGGTCATCGTATGGGCAGACACAATTAGGAGGGTTTTTTCCATGTTCGAAGACAAGACTTTGGTTTGCCGTGAGTGCGGCGCGGAATTCGTTTTCACCGCTTCTGAGCAGCAGTTCTATGCCGACAAGGGCTTCCAGAACGAGCCTGGTCGTTGCCCGGCTTGCCGTGCAGCTCGCCGTCAATCCAACGGTGGTGCTCGCGGTGGTGAGCGTCAGATGTACGATGTGATCTGCGATGGTTGCGGACAGCCCACCCAGGTTCCCTTCCAGCCCCGCGGAGATCGTCCGGTGTATTGCCGCGCGTGCTTTGAGGCCCAGCGTCAGAGCCGTTTCTAAGTTGATTCGCCCGAAAGGTTCTCGTGAAAGCGAGAACCTTTTTTTGTACCAGGAAACCCTGCGCCAGGCGTGGGGTTCGCTAGAGTTTCAGCGGTAAAGAAGGAAGAAAAACTCCTTTTGCGAAAATGGAGATGCGGTCTGGCAACTGCATGACGTAGAGCAAAAGGAGATCATGCTCTTCGGCGAACAAGAAAACGGAGCATCCTATATCTTGTCGTCAGACGATATACAACGCTCCGTTTTTCTGGCGAAGACCGACTTCAGCGGTTTATCATTCCTTCGGCAGCCTGCATAAGAATTTTCTGGATTTGAGACGCGTCTATGGCGGAGGGAGCGACGCCTGCACGAGCAGCCAATGCCGCCGCGATGCCGGCAGCCTCGCCCATGCCTACGCAGATGGGCATGGCCCGATAGTTGGAATGGGCCATGTGGGATCCGGAGATGTTCCGGCCTGCCAGCAGCAATCCTTCGATGCCTTCCGGAAGCAGGCAGCGGTAGGGAATGGTATAGCTGTTTCCCTTGGGAAAGTATTTTTGTACGCCGGTCTTGTCCAGCCCTGCGCCGGAAATGTTGTGCACGTCAAAGTTGAAACAGGCGTCCCGGACAACCCAGTCCGGGAATACGCGCTTGTCCAAAATGTCCTGCATGGATAGCGTATAGCGGCCGCGGAAGTGCCGGGTTTCCCGCACGCCC
>JAQXRL010000380.1 GCA_029218505.1 Eubacteriales bacterium
AGTATACCAAAAAGCTGTTGGTTTGCAGACCGTAGAATTGCAATTGATTGATATAGTGCTTTCGAATCGCCTTACGGCATTTTTGAAATTCTTCACTGTGAAATTGGCAAGCGTTATATTGCCATTTTTGCAGCCAGCCTATCTTGTTTTTCTTTGACCAAGTATTCCGAAAAACGCGGTCGAAGGCGAAGAAGTAGGAATACGCATATTCAAGCTCCCACTTCCCACGTGCACCTGAAATGCTGCAAAGCTCGTCCTTGATTCGAAGATATATCTTCCGGTAAATTCCTGCCAAATCAGGATAGTATTTTGCACTGAGACTATCCATGCTTCCGACTGTGTAATGATACAATGGTCTGTTTACGAAAACAAATCCATCCATTAGACAATGCAGGTAGTCCAGATTGAAAACCAGGTCCTCCCCCAATGAAAGCTCCGGACGGAAACGTATGTGGTTCTCCTCCAGAATTGTCCGCCTGAAAATCTTGTTCCATGGGATACCCAGCAGTTCGTACTGATTGAGCGAGAAGAAATCTTCCTTTGCAATGCGTTCTTCTATCGCTTGGCACTGCGTTTCCCGGTTAATCGTTTCGCGATCCGGTGTGCTGCGATAATAATTGCAGACCGGCAGACAGCCTGGATTTTCTTCTGCGGTCAGACAGAGCCGCTCGCACCATTCCGGTTCCAGCCAGTCATCGCTGTCGCAGAACATCACATATTCACCCTTCGCATGATCCAATCCCATGTTCCGGGCTGAAGAAACGCCGCCATTGGACTTATGAAGGACACGAATTCGGTTATCAGAAGAAGCAAACTTGTCGCACAGAGAACCGCTTCCATCTGTTGCCCCATCGTCAACCAGAAGGAGTTCCCAATCTGTAAGTGTCTGGCCCTGAATGGAGCCGATGCACCTTGGGAGGGAGCGAATGCAGTTGTAGACGGGAACAATGATGGAGATCATAGCACTACCTCACCATGTTTTTATCGGATACCAAATTCCTGCCGGATTTTCCGATCCATGCGCTTCCAGTTGAATACATTGATTTTCTTAAGCAATACGCCCCAATGAATCTTGTGTCTGGCAGCACCATTTCTTGGGTCATTGCGGGAAAGATTTGCTCCCGTGCTTAAAACATAAATCGTTGACCGGAATGGCAGCTTTTCCAACGGCCTTCCACGTTGAGCCATTTTCCCCTCAACTGCGATGTCATCCCATCGCACTGGATATTTTTCGTTCAGTTGAATACAAGTGGGTTTGTCAAAGCAAAGGCTGATATCAGGAAGTTCATCCGGCAGCTCATCAGGCTTGAGTTTCATAATGTTCATTGTCCCGCCGAAATACGGAGAAATTTCCATTCGCCGGGAGCCTTTATTCCAGCGATAACTTTTTTCTGATTTAAAACCGTTCGCATCGGGGTGTTCCTTGACATATGCCGCACACTTATTGTTTACGAAATCGTCAGCATCTACCGGAAACACAAAGACACCGTCATGAGGCAAATTCGCCCCTAAGTCTTTCTTGATCTGTGCGCAGCACGCCAACTGCTTCCATGCGCGATCACGGCAGCCATCAAGCCAATCTTTTGGCTTTGGTGTATGTACGCACACAAAATGAAGCCGATGATCAAACGGAGCTTTCAATACCGGAATGTCATTGCATCCAACATACACTTCAAAATCATCACAGGTCTGGTTAAAAATGGAACAAAGTGTAGCTTCAAAGTCGGAAATGACGCTGTCCCATTTATCTGTACTCTCCCTGCTGCGCAAAGCAATCGTAAAATAGAGCATGTTCACCCTTCTTTCATCAGATGCCGATTTTTAAGGCATTTCTAAATGCACATGTGAATGTGGGACAAAAATAAAACAGATAAATCCACAATTTTTCTTTCAAACTTGCACTACTCTTATAAAGCCACTTTATTCCTAAAGAATGGATCCTCGCCAAAATCTCTGAGATACAGGCTTCCCCGTGATCGATTTTTCTGAGTTTGATATATTGAACGAACCACTGGCTTTGTAAGTAATATTTTATCCGTACCATATCCCAAGTTCCGGATACTTCTTCGTCACAAATTGGCAGCGCATAAAT
>JAQXRL010000381.1 GCA_029218505.1 Eubacteriales bacterium
GATTTGACAAAGATCTCCTCTGAACGCGGCGGCGCAAGATCCTTCGGCAATGTCGGGAGGCCATGTGTGTCCTGACGGTGTATTTACCGGTTTCCTTCCAACGGTTCTATCAGGAATGCATTCTTTTCCATGAAATAGGGTTGAGAATCGTGATCATGATCCAATCTGCCGACGTTAGGTGATTTCGGCCTTTAGGAAAAATTCATCCGGAAACAGGAGTGGCCTACGTTGCAGACGCATGGAACAAGGTTCCGGTCTTCGGCATGCCATCGGTAGGTTTGCCTTTCTAATGCGCGCGAGAATATACAAAACTACCCTTGGGACGCTTCCTTCCTTGCCGAACATATGCCGAAGAAAAATATTACAATGCCGCATATTCCATGCACCCCAAAGCAGATGCGCCGGATCTTTGCGTTTCAAGATTTTGATACCCATGCCGGCCTATGGCGCAGCCATGCAATTTCCTGGTTTGTTGCCTGTGGGGCGCTGTTTTTTCGATTCGCCGTGCATGAATGCAATTGGTAAAAAACGCCCGCGCTGCATGAAAGCGGCGCGGGCGAACGGTTCTCTTGGGGCAGCCGGGGAATTCCCGTTGGGTTTGGCGTTCTCTAGAAATTGCCATCCAGATAATCCTGGTACCATTCCAGGTAATAGCCGTAATTGTAGGTTTCCAGTTGGGCCAAATGCTGGTTCCAGCTTTCATCCGTAACGCCGTTGATGATGGCGTCGGCCGTGAATTCATTGATGTAGGTGATGAGGCCTTCCGTGCCGAAATCGCGATCGTCCACGTTTGCCGCCGGAACCATTGCCTGGGACATGAATTCGTCTTCGAAAGCATCCTTCAGGGCTTCTATGGCAAGACTGCGCACAGCGGTATTGCTGGTGGTATCCTTGGTCAAATCCACTGCGATGTCGTTGATTACCACGGGATGATAGTTCATGTGGCCCAGGGAGGCCGTGAGCGTAGAAGAGCCAATGTTGTTGACATAGGTGTCATAGCCCAACGCAATCAGTTCCTCTGCCGTGGGCGTGTGATCGTAGTAAATGCCGTCCTCGCCCTTTTCGTAGATCAGGCCGTTTTCACCGCGGGCGACAAACATGGCCATGTCCAAATCCTGCGAGAGGTAATCCCACCAGCGCACAAGATCTGTGGCGTAGGGAGAACTGGCGGAAATGACGAAGGCATAGCGCGTGGCGTTGATGGGGCCGACGACGCCGATGCAGGCATCATAACCGTCTGCCGCAATGGCGGGCTGCGCTTGGAACTGCGCCTTCAGGTCTGCGTCCGTAATGGAAGTGTAGGGCGCCCAATCGTAGAACAGACCGCTGCGGTCGCCGCTGATTTGAGAGGTATACTGATCCACCGTCTGGGAAAGACCTTCCACGTTGATCAGTCCTTCCTGCCCCCACTGGTACATGGTTTCCAGGAAGGCGCGATAAGCATCCGTGTTTACCGTGCCGACAACCTTGCCGTCCTGAATGGTGAAAAAGTCACCGGTGTCGGCATTGGTGCAGGGCACGCCCCACATGCTGGCCAGGTTGGTTATTTTTGCGCAATAATACGCGTTGCAGAAATTCAGCGGAATTTCATCCGTGGGATCGCCGTTGCCGTTGGCATCCTGATCCCGGAATGCGACCAGCACGTCGTATAATTCTTCCGCCGTGGTGGGAATCTCCATGCCCACGTTCTCCAGCCAACGCGTGTTGATCCATTGCGCAGCGTACGTCATGCCGTTGGGACGGTTATAAATGCCGCCCATGAAGCCGTAGATGTGGCCGTCCGGATGGGTTAGATAGCTTTCCCAGCCGGAGAAGTTTTCTTCATACAGTGCAAGCACATTGGGCGCATATTCCGCCATGAGATCTTCCAGAGGCAGGAAGAGATCCGCATTTTGGGAGACCACGTCGTCGGAGATGTTTCCGCCCCAGAAGGCGTCCGGCAAATCGCCTGCCAGCAGCGCGGTGACTTGCTCCGCGGAGGTGATTTCAATCCAATTTACGTGAATTCCGGTGTCCTCTTCCGCCTGAATGGCAAAGTGCTTTTCGGCATAGCTTTGGGTGGCGTCGTTGGGATGGCGGGTTACCGCGATGGTGACCTCAATGGGTTCGGCCTGGCTTTCTGCCAGCGCAAAAACCGGCAGCGCCATCAGGAACGCCAAAACCAGAGCCAGAAGCTGAAAATGGGTTTTCATGGGGTAATTCCTCCTTTTTTTTGCGAAGGCTGTTCTTCGCTGGATTGCAAATTTGCGTTATCCCTTAATGGAACCGAGCATGACGCCTTGGACAAAGTATTTTTGCAAGAACGGATAAACGCACATCACGGGCAAGGTGGATACCACGATAACGGCGTACTTGATCACCTGCACGATACTCTTGAATTCGCTGGCGGATTCGCCGTCCGCCATGTCGGTGGACTGTGCCGTGAGCAGAATTTCCCGCAAGAACAACTGCAAGGGATGCTTGGTGCGATCCGTGACATACAGCAGCGCGTTAAAGTAGCCGTTCCAGTAACCTACGCACAAATACAAACCGATGACGGCGATAATTGCCTTGGAAAGCGGCAGCGCGAATTGCGCGAAAAAGCGCAAATTGCCGCATCCGTCAATGAAGGCTGCTTCCATCAATTCCGTAGGAATCGTGCTGGAAAAGAACGTGCGAATCAAAATGATGTTGTATACGCTGACGCTGCCCATCAAAATCAACACCAGCCGCGTATTCAAAAGCCCCAGCTTTTTCACGATGAGATACGTAGGCACCAGACCGCCATGGAAAAACATTGTAAACACCATCAATCCCATGATGATGCCTCGGGCGGGAAGATCCTTGCGGGACAGGGAATACCCGGCCGACAACGAGGCGAACAATCCCAGCAGCGTGCCAAAGGTCGTGTAGATCAGCGTGTTTGCATATCCTGTGGTGATCCGCCAATCCTGGAATACCGTTATGTATCCCCTGGTGTGAAAGCCCTTTGGAAACAGCAGCAATTGGCCGGAATTGACATATATCGGGTCTGAAAACGACGCGACCAGCACAAACCATACGGGGTATAGGCAAAGCACAATGGCCACCAGAATGATGCAATACAGGAAAAAATTGATGACTTTATCCGTTCGGGTAATGCGTTGCATGGACTCATCTCCTTACCAAAGGCTCGTTTCCGATAATCTGCGGGAAATGGCGTTAACCAGCACCAGAATGGAAAAATTCACCACATTGTTGAATAACCCAATCGCGGCAGAATAGCTGTATCGCGTACGCAAAATACCGTAGTCATATGTATACGTGGAAAGGATATCGGAAACGCTGTGGTTCAGACTGTTTTGCATCAGGTATACTTTTTCAAAGCCTACGCTGAGAATATTGCCGCTGTTGAGAATCAGCAGCGTGACCATGGTGGGCAGGATGCCGGGCAAATCAATGTGCCAAATGCGCTGCAGCTTGTTTGCGCCATCGATCATGGCTGCTTCATGCAGTTCCTGACTGATGCCCGTGAGCGCGGCCAGATAGATGATGGAACTCCAGCCTGCATTTTGCCAAATGCCCGACCAGACATATAGATGACGGAAATACTTTGTTTCTCCCATGAAGTACACGGGATGCATGCCCAGCATGGAAATCAGCGTGTTGATAAATCCGCCGTTCACCGAAAAAAAGCAGTTCATCATGCCAACCAAAACCACGGTGGAGATAAAATGGGGAAGATATGTGATGGTTTGGGAAATACGGCGCAAACCGCGGCTGGGCAGATTATGCATTACCAGGGCCAACAAAACCGGAATGGGAAAGCCTGCGATTAGAGAATATAAACTGAGCGCCAGGGTGTTTCCAATCAGCCGCATGGCCTGCGGACTGTTGAAAAACGTGCGGAACCACTTCAAACCAACCCAGGGACTGCCCGTGATGCCTTTGGAAAAGCTGAAGTCCCGAAAGGCAATTTGGATTCCGTACATGGGAAAATAATTTAGCAACAGAATGTATGCGCAGGCGGGCAACAGCAGGAAATACAGCGCGATATTTTGCCTGGCCAAGCGCAAGCTTTTTGGCATTGTCCCACGATGCATAGTACGTATCCCAGCTTTCTTGTCGTTCTTGTTCTTCAATATAGCATATGATTTTCCAAACGACAACAGAAATTCTTGACATTTGTGATGGATTATATTGATATTCTGTGCATCAGATACAAAAACTTTTGAATTTGTGGTACAATACAGTCGAGAGATGATGCGCTGGCCTGAGAACATTGCATGCGCTGGAGGAGGCAAAACCCATGGATGACAATTACATCCAATATCAATATCTGTTGAGAGGAAACGTGGACTGCAACGTGCTTTTCTGCGGCAAACGGCAG
>JAQXRL010000382.1 GCA_029218505.1 Eubacteriales bacterium
CATCAACGTGGTGGGATATGCTTCATCATACCACTGCAAACCCATCGTGGCCACGCGATTGTTCAGAAATTTTTCCTGTAATTTGTCGGTCTTTGTAACTGCGTACTCGGTGTCGATCAAGCCTTCGCTGTACATCTGCGCAATCAGAGAAAGGCATTCACGCATGTCTTCCGTGGTGGAGCTCATCTCCAGTTTGCCGTCGGCGCCCACGCGGAATTCCGTATCCAGCCCATACGCGCAATACAGGAACTGGAAGCCGGACAGCTGATAGTTGTTGGTTTTCGCGCCGGCAGACGCAAAGGTAATCATATCAGGGCACTTTTCGTGCACTTCCTGCAGGAAGGCATGCAGGGTTTCCGGGGTCAACTGCTCCGAAGGGATGGTTACGCCGGCCTCTTCCAGGGCCGCAATGTTGTACAGGAAGGAAACAGGGGCCTGGCTGCCGTTGTTCGGGGTGCAAATTGCATAAGTGACCCCGTCCACAACGCCCATAGAAGCAACCTCCGGTTTCATACTCTCCGTACCTTCCAACGCGCCGGAAGCAGCGATGGCGTCATCCAGGGGCTGCAGCAATCCCTGGGCTACATAATCCAGGAACGTGTTGCGATCCAACACCACCATGTCCGGCGCTTCGCCGGAGGTCATAATCAGATTGCGCTTCTCGGCGGCGCCTTCAAAGGGCAATATGGAATAATGCAGTTCCAACCCGGACTTCTCGCTCAACCATGTGTGAATGTCGTTGTGATTTTCGTCTTCGCCTTCCAGGAATTGCTGAACATCGCCGTTTGCCAACACGCTTAAGGATTCCGCCGAAGCACCCGCTCCGACCGCCAGCACCATGACCAGTGCCAGCAGAAGCGCCACCATTTTCTTCATACCAGGGATCCTCCTTTTTTTCCACGCCTTTTGGCGCGATTATCCTTTTACAGCGCCCAACGTCATGCCCTTGATGTAATACTTTTGCAGGAAGGGATATAAGCACAGGATGGGCAGCGTCGCACATACCACGCAAGCCGCGCGCACCGTTTCCGTAGGCATGCCGTGCATCATTTCGCGCACATCGCCGCCGTTCTTTTCCGCGTCGCCAACGCTCGCCAGCAATTCGCGTATGTACTGTTGCAGCACGGTTTTGGAACGATCGTCAATATACAGCAGAGCATTGAAGTAGCTGTTCCATTGGCTTACCGCACAGAACAGCACAATGGTTGCAATGGAAGGCAGCGTAAGCGGCAACAGAATTCGAAACATCACCGTCCATTGGCTTGCGCCGTCGATGCTGGCGGATTCTTCCAATTCTCCGGGAAGCGCGGCCATATAGTTGCGCATCAAAATCAGGTTATAGGGAACCACCAGGCCCGGCAAAATCAACGACCACAGGGAATTGCGCAGGCCTGCGTTGATGATGACAAAGTATGTGGGAACCATGCCGCCGCTGAACATCATGGTGATGATATACAGCGTCATGATGAGTTTCGAGCCCGGCAGGCGTTTTCTGGAAGTCGCATACGCCACGAAATATGTCAACATGACGTTCAGAAGGGTTCCGACAACGGTAATAAAGACCGTATTGCCTGCCGACCGTACAAACCGCTCGCTCTTTATGGTCATGGCATAGGCTTCCAAATTGAATCCCTTGGGCAGAATCCCCATGACTTTGCCCGACAAAACCTCCTCCGCGCCGCTGAAGGATTTCGCCATAACGTTCAAATAGGGATACAGACAGATTACACCCAGCAGGGTAATCATGATATACACAAAGACATCGTAGACACGCTCGCTGTTGGCAACGCGAATGCCCTTTGATCTTTTCCGGCTTACCATATGCCACGCTCTCCCATCTTATTGGATATGCGATCCGCGCCAATCATCAAAATCATCCCGATGACGGAAGTGAACAAACCCGCGGCAGCGGTCAGGCTGTACTTCATGTTTCCGATTCCCGTGCGGTACATATAGGTGCCCAGCACGTCGCCAACCTCATACACAGTAGGAGAGTACAGCGCCAACACCATTTCCACGTCGTTGACAAGGGCGCCGCCGGCACGCATAATGAGAATGACCGCGATGGTAGCGCGAATACCCGGCAGCGTCACATGCCAGATGCGCTGCCAACGCCCTGCGCCGTCGATGCTCGCCGCCTCATACAGGGACGGATCAATCCCGGTCATTGCGGCCAGATAGACAATCGTGCCCCAACCGGTGGATTTCCAAATATCCGCGAAGGTGACAATGCCGCGGAAGCAGTCTTCAGAGGAAAGCCATACTCTTTGTTCGCCGCCCAACATGGTCACAATGCGGTTCACAATGCCCGTATCCAACGCCAATAGGTTGCTAAACAATGCGCCAACAATGACCCACGACAGAAAGTGCGGCAAATAGGAAACCGTTTGGATGGTCTTTTTGTACCAAAGGCATTTGCAGCTGTCTATTAAAACGGCAAAAAAAATCGGCATGGGCGTTTGGAACAGGAAGTTATACAGATTCAAAATCAACGTATTGCGCAATGCCCGCAAAAACATGGAGTTTTTCAACAGCTTTTCAAAATATTTCAAGCCCACCCAATCGCTGCCCGCAATGCCCTTGACGATGTTGTAGTCCTTGAAGGCAATTTGAATGCCGTACATGGGGATATATCGAAACCAGATCAGGATGACCAGCGCAGGAATCAACAATAGATAAATCTGCCAATTGGCCATGATCACTTGCCATAGGGGCGTTGTTCTCTCCCGATACAGCACTTTCTTTTTCGCCATGAATGCTGCCTCATTTCCGTATGTTTCTAACGGGCTTCATTATAGCATCCTGTTTGCACGGCGACAACCCGACAATCCGCCGCCATTACCCCGTATTTTGACGGAAAATGTTAAATGCGCAGCATTTCATAGGCAGTTTTTAATTTCTATCGTGGTGCGAACGCCCCCTATTTCTCGATTTTCAAAGGAAATGGAGCCAGCGTCACCGTAAAACAGTTCCAATCTCTTGCGCACGTTGGAAATCCCCAGCCCGATCTCTATGCCTGTGTTCAGCGCTTCCAACTGCTTTTCTGACATGCGCACGCCGTCGTTTTCCACCTGAATGGTCAATGTCTGCGCCTTGCGCCATGCATGAATGGTCACGATGCCATGCGGATGCACGCGGGCGCAAATGCCATGCTCCACTGCGTTTTCCACGATCGGTTGCAACAATAGCCGCATGACTTGGCAGTCCAGCACCTCCTCTTCCGCATGGATTTCCAGTTGAACGCAATCGGCAATGCGCATATTGATCAGTTCGATATACAACTGAATGTGCTGCAATTCGCTGCGCAACGGCACTTGCTCCGCGCCATTTCCCAGCCCTGCCCGGAAATATTTCGCCAGCTTTTCCAAAAATTTCGCCGTGCGCAAATCCTCTGCACGAACGGCCATCCATTTGCCGCTTTCCAGGGTGTTATATAAAAAATGCGGCTTGATTTGCTCAAACAGACAGTTAAGCTGCGCCTCCTGTTTCTCGATCTTTTCTTCATAGACGTTGTGTATCAGGTCGTCTATGCGCATCACCATGTTGTTATGGGTTTGCTGAATGGTCAGCACTTCCCGGGTGTTGGCATTTTCGGGAATCAACCGGTATTCGCCCTCCGCCATCTGCACATTGGCCGCCGCCAGTTCTGCCAAATCCCGGCATTGGCGGTTCAGCACCGCCACCGACCCAAAAGGAACAAGCACCATGCAGGCAATGGAAATGTACAACAACAGCGTGAGGTAATCGCTGATATCCGAACGGAACTGTACCAAATCCACCTCAATGCACAAGACTGTGCCGTCGTTCAGCTTCTCCTGCGACACATGCAGCCGCTCTTTCGGCACGTCCTCCGCGGCGCCGCATCGGGATAATTCTTCTCCGTTCGCATCGTACAGCACATATTCGCAAACAATTTCGCCATGTCGCAGCATAATTCTTTGCAGGCTGGCCATGGATATATCCACCGCCACGTACAAATCGCCGCCGCCCTTGCCCTTTAGCGGAGTAACAACCCAATAGCTTTTGCACAAAGTCGGCGTGTGCTGGTTTTTCCCGTCGGTCATTCGCCAATCTGTCCATCCGAGGCGCGTCTTGCTGGAGCGCATGGCTTCCGGCAGTTCGTCTGCATTCAGGGATGCAAAGCTGTAAAAGTTATAGCCCTCCCGGGTCAGCAGTTTGCTCTCCGGAAGATACATGCGAATGCCATAAAAATCGTCCAAAAGCGACGTCATGGTGATTGTGTTGCGCAGCAACGTATAGTAATCCAGTTCGTCTGCCTCCGATACGCCTTCCATCAGCGCCCGATATGCATTCCGCACAACCGTGCTGTTGGAAATGGTTTGCGCAGCTGCGATGGCATTGTCCTCCAACGCGGCAATTTCGCCGGAAATCGTCTTTGCCAATTTGTCCGCTTCCGTACGCCCCGCGTTGAAGTTGCTGTTGTTAATCGCCTGGCGAACCATCCATGCGAACACCGTCATTGGAATCAACGCCGCCAATAGCATCGGCAGGATCAGTTTCGACTGAATGGAAGGTTTTCTTCCCCGAAGCATGATTTTCATCGGTCGGACACTCCCCTCCTTCGATTGTATTCCGTCGGGGAAACGCCGTTTTCTTCTTTGAACACCTTGCTAAAATGATATATCTCTCGAAACCCGGTCATCTGCGCCACCTGGGACACCGAATAGCGATTGCTCAAAATCAATTCTCTTGCGCGTTCCATGCGCAATTGCGTTAAGTATTGCTTGGGCGAAACCCCATATGCCTCCCGGAACATCTTGGCGAAATACCGCGGATGAAAGTCACACCGCTCCGCCAACGATTCTACGCGAACATTGGGGTCATCCAAATGCTGGTGCAAATAATCCACCACGGGCTGTATTTTTTCCATCTTTTCACTGGGGGAATACTTCATCAGAATTTGCCGCTGCATTTCCGCCATAATGTGATACGCCATGGACATGCATTCCATTGCCCAGCCTGCACGCTTCAGTTGCCA
>JAQXRL010000383.1 GCA_029218505.1 Eubacteriales bacterium
CAGATTCGCCGCTATGGCTTCCATGGCACCAGCCATCGCTTCGTTTCCGCGCGTGCCTGCGAGATTTTGGGCATGGAGCACAGCCGCGTGATCATCTGCCATCTGGGCAATGGTTCTTCGCTCAGCGCTTGCGTGGACGGCAAATGCACCGATACTTCCATGGGCCTGACGCCTCTGGAGGGCGTGTTGATGGGCACGCGTTCCGGCAACATCGATCCCGCCGTCGTGGAAGCGATTGCCAACAACGAGCACATGACGACCAGCCAGGTGCTGACGCTGCTGAACAAGAAAAGCGGCTTGCTGGGCATTTCCGGCGTCTCTTCGGATATGCGCGATGTCAACAGCGCCGCCGATGCCGGCAACGAAAGGGCGCGCTTGGCGCTGGATATGTGGGCGTATGGCATTCGCAAGTACATTGGTTCCTATGCGGCGGCCATGGGCGGCGTGGATGCCATTGTGTTTACGGCGGGCATTGGCGAAAACGACAGCAAGGGCCGTGCGGATGTGTGCGCTGGATTGGAGTTTATGGGCGTGAAGTTGGATGCCCAGCGCAACAAGGTGCGCGGCAAGGAAGCCAAAATTTCCGCGGACGACAGCAAGGTGCAGGTGTGGGTCATTCCCACCAACGAAGAATTGGCTATCGCGCGGGATACGCTGGAGCTTACCGCCAAGTGATCGCGTAAGGCGGATAGATTTAACTTTACAAATAGAGCGACAAAGGCTATAATATCCAAGGTTAGGGGGAATGGGGTTTGTCCACCGTATTGGACGTTTCCCAAGCGTTGAAGAACCCTGGTCAGAGTTATCCCGTGGATGCCGGCGGAATCGAAGTGGAATCGCTGGAAGTGCTGGGCGATCCCGTGTGCTTTGAAAATGTCGCGCTCAAGGGGGATATGCTGGCTACGGGCGAATCCGTCAGCATTTGCGGAACGGTGACGGCGGTTGCAGTCACGCGCTGCGCGCGCTGTCTTGGGAAAGTGGTTCTGCCCATAGAGACGGATTTTGACGAATTGTTCGTTCGAAAGATTGACCCCGATGATCCTGATCCGTATCCGTTTGAGGGATCCTGTGTGGAATTAAACGAGGCCGTCAAGAACGCGTTGGTGTTGGCGCTTCCGTATCGGATTGTGTGCAACGAAGCGTGCAAGGGCCTGTGTCCTCAATGCGGAAAGAACCTGAACGAAGGTTCCTGCACATGCCAGGAGGGTGCCAAGGTCATGAACCCCTTTTCGGCATTGAAAGCAATTGTGGAAAACGAGGAGGAGGTGTAACCATGGCAACACCCAAAGGAAAAATCTCGAAGGCACGGAAGCATTCTCGCCGCAGCGCGCATTGGAAGCTGTCCATGCCGGGCATTGTGAAGTGCCCTCGCTGTGCAAAGATGAAGCTCAGCCATCGCGTATGCAAGTTCTGCGGTTATTACGACGGCGAACAGATCGTCAAGGTCGAAGAGGCTGCCAAGTAATCCGAAAAAGCCGCTCCGGAAAGGAGCGGCTTTTGCTATGCCCAAAATGCAGACGCAGCGCGCAAATTGCCAAAATGCCGGCAGCCCTGCTAGTCTACGATTTCAATTTTGCTGCCGCCTTCCCGGCGCTTGCTGACGAGAATCTGTTTCTCGATGCGCGTTTTCAGCGCGCTTACATGGGAGATAATGCCCACCAGACGGTTTCCCTGGGTGAGCGCGGCCAGGGTATCGACGGCTTGCCGCAGGGAGTCCTCGTCTAAAGAACCGAATCCTTCGTCAATAAACATTGCGTCCATGCGGATTCCTCCGGCGGAACTTTGAATTTCGTCCGAAAGTCCCAGCGCCATGGCCAGCGAAGCCTTAAAGGATTCTCCGCCAGACAGCGTGTTTACCGGACGCCGGGTGCCGTTGTAGTGATCCAGCACATCCAGATCCAGCCCGCTGAGGCTTTTGTTGTTGGCGGCAGTTTTGCGTCGTTCCAGTTCGTATTGGCCGTCGGTCATGGACATCAACCTGCGGTTTGCCTGGCGCAGAATGCGTTCAAAGCGCGCCATTTGCACGTACGTTTCCAACATGACCTTTTCGCCGCCGCCCAGAGTGCCGTTGGCTGTATCCGACAAGGACTTTACCCAGGCCCATTTTTTTTCGCATGCGCTCAGGGTGCCGGCTTGGGCTTGAACCTGGGCAAAGATTCCTTCATTTTGGCGCAGACGGGAAGAGAGTTCTCCAACGCGCGTGCGGCAGGCTTCTGCGCGCTGCGCCAATTGATTGCGCAGGGCGGTCTGGGTTTCCAGATCCGGCGCATCGGCGCGGTGCAGCTGTTCCTCCAAGGCGCGAATCGCGGCGGCGCAATCCCGGACGCGGCTGTCTGCGGCGGAAAACGCTTCCTGCGCCGCATGAAATGCCTGCTCCATGGCGGTTCTTTGCGCCTCCAGCCTGGAAATTTCCCCTTCCGCAGCGGAACGGCTGGGATGCGGCAGCGTGCGGGAGAGCCGGCTTGATTCAGCTTCCAGGTTGCGCAAATCGCTTTCTATGGACACGAGAGCCTTTTCCTGGCGTTGTTTTTGTTCCATCTGGTTCTCAATGCGCTGGGAAAGGAGCGGCATGGAGCGTTCCAGAGCCGCTTTCCGGGCGATGCGTTTCTCTTCCAACGCGATGGATGCATGGATTTCCCGCATCGTTTCGGAAAGACTGCGGCGGCGCAAGGAAATCTGTTCGGCAAGCGCGTCAAAATCCGGGTCGGCAAACAGGGCGCTTGCCTGCCGCAAAAGATCCGCCCGACGGGATTCCGTTTCTCCGCGCAGCATGCCTGCTTCCCGGCTGAGATTGTTTTCCTGCTTTGCAGCCAGCTCGCTGCGCTTTCGCGCCAATTCAACTTCGCTTTCGCTGGGCGCTCGGGAGGACAATGCCGCTGGCGTGGGATGCTCGGTTGCGCCGCATACCGGACAGGGAACGCCAGGTTGCAAGGTGGCCGCCAACAATCCAGCCTGTTCATCCAAAAACGCGCGGTTCATGGCGCGGTATTCTTCGGAAGCATGGGCGGATTTCAGCCTTGCTTGGGCATACAATTGTTGCGTTTGCGCCAATTGACTCGCTTTGGCGCCATATTCCGCCAGCATGGACTGCATTCCGGAAAGCGCGTTGTCTTCGGCGGCGCAGGCGGCATGGCGCGCAAGCAGCTGCGCCCGCTGCAGACCTGCGTCTTGGATGGATGCGTATTCTTCCCGCTGGGCAGTCAGCGCCGCCATGTCTTTTTCCAGGGAGGCGGCGGCGTTGGTGCAGACGGAGCGCTGACGGTCGCGCTCTTGGGAAAGCGCCTTTGTTTTGCTCCGGAATGCTTCCAATTCGTCGTATTGTGGCAAACGCTGGCGGGCAAGGATTGCCTGCTGCGCAATGGCATCCCGCTCCGGTTGCCGTGCGGTTTCTGATTGCAGGCTTGCGGAAAGGGCCTCCAGCGATGCTTTCTCCAGCGTCAGGCGCTGGTATTCCTCGTTTCGCCGCGTTTGCAGGCGAAGGATTTCCTGGGCTTGTCCCAATGCCTGGTTGGCGCGTTCCAGCGCCGCTTCTGTTTCGCGCTGTTCCGGCAACGCGGTTTCCAAGGCCTGACGATCCTGCTCGATAGAAAGACGCAATTGTTCGATGGCTTCAGCCAGGGGCAGAGAAGGTTCCACGGCGGGACGCACATCCCCAAGGCGTTGATGAATGCCAGCAGAGAGGCGGGCGCATTGCTCGTCCAGCGTTCGGCATTGGCGCTTTAGTTCTTCCTGCAACTGTTGATAGCGCCCGGTGTGAAAGATGTTTTGGAACAAGCGCTGCCGTTCCTGGGTGGTGGCCAGCAGCAGACGAAGGAAATCGCCCTGTGCGATCATGGATACCTGGGCGAATTGTTCCCCATCCAGGCCGAGAATTTCCTGCACGGCGGCGTCCACGGCCTTGATCCCGTGCGTTTCCCGACCATCGGGAAGGAGGAGCCACGCGTCGGCGCCGCGTTCCACGGTTTTTCCCCGAGCGTTCTGGATTTCGCATTTGGGGCGGCGCCAAACGGTGTATTCCTTGCCGCCGTAAGAAAAGAGCAGTTCGGCTTCGCAAGCCAGATCCGGACGCGCATATTTGCTGCGCAGCATTTCCGGCTGACGGTTTTTGCCGCTGGGTTTCCCATAAAGCGCAAAGGAAATCGCGTCGAAGATGGTGGTCTTGCCTGCGCCGGTGTCTCCGGCAATCAGATACAGCCCGTTTTCGCCCAAACGGGAAAAATCCAAGGTGGTTTTTTCCGCGAAAGGGCCGAATGCAGTCATGGTTAAGCGAATTGGACGCATGTCAATCCCCCCATATTTTTGCGATCAGCCCAGCGGAGAATTCGATCTGTTGGGGCGACATGGGCCGATTGTTTTGCTTTTCGTACAGCGCTTCCAACATTTCCAAGGGCGTGTTTTGCGTTTCTGGTTGAATTTCTCCAAAATCTCCGGCGATATGGGTGCGACGGTTGTCATAAGTGAGCTTCATGATGTTGGGATAGAGAATCCGCAGTTTGGCCAGCGCGTCGGGAATTTCTTCCTCATCGGTGAGCACGACGTGCAGATAGTCCTCCCGGGGCGCGGCTTCGTAATTCGGACGAAAGGTGATTTCCTCATATGTTCCGCGCAGGATTCGCATGTCCCTGAGCGGTTTCAGCGGCATGGATCGAATGTGAACGCTTCCCTTTTTCTCCAAATCGATCAGCAGCGCGGACTTTTGATCCTTTGCTTCGGAAAAGGAATATTTGAGGGGCGTTCCGCAATAACGCATGGTTTCCCGCAGAACGGACTGCGGCGTATGCAAATGCCCCAGCGCCACGTAATCAAAAGGGTCGAAGAGACGGCCGTCCACGTTGTCCAGTCCGCCGACGGAAATCTCTTCGGATTCGCTGCGGACAGCGCCGGTGACAAATTGATGCGCCAGCAGCACGTTGCGCTGGGATACATCCACGGCAATGCCGGAAACCGCCGTTCGCAGAGCGTCGTTGTAGCTTTCAATTCGCACGTCCGGGAAAAAGCGACGCACGCTGCCGGGACGCACAAAGGGCAGCATGTATACAAAAACCGGGCCGTAATCGTCCTTCAAAGGGATGGGTTGCACCGTTCCGTCGTATACCGGAGCCAGATGGACGCCGCTGCCCTGCATCAGGCGCGCGCCAAAGGCCAGGCGTTCGGCAGAGTCATGGTTGCCGCTGAGGACGAATATATCCAGGCCGCGCCCGGAAAGGGCGGTAAGAAAACCGTCGAACAGCGCCACTGCTTCGGCTGGCGGCGACGGCTTGTCGTAAATATCCCCTGCGATCAATACGGCGTCGGGCTTTTCGCAATCGCAGATTTCCAACAGCCTGCTGAGAATGAAAGACTGACCTTCCAGCATGGAAAATTCATTTACGGATTTTCCAAGATGCAGATCCGAAATATGCATGAATCTCAAGGCGTTTCTCCTCCGATGTGTGGTTCGTAAGAACAGTATACACCATGCCGGCGGGCGTCACAAGCATCTTCCGGCGAAATTTGAACGGAGGATTGCTTTCGGTTTACGAGAAGGAAAGTTTGTTGAATTCCAGTATATATTCTGTAAATGGACTTGACAAATGCCTTGGGAAAGGATACGATGGAACACAAGAATTGAATATCGACTGGGTAGAGGTGCGGGCGTCAAGAGTATTCCGCAAGAGCCGGCAAGGGTGATGACGGCGGAGGAAAGGGGCGTTTGCCGAAGCGTTCATGCGTTTTGCAACATGGACGCTGGCTTCCGGCAGAATATGCCGTGAGCTGTCATGGTTGTTCAACTGTGGAGCGCTATCATTCGACCCTTCATGATACACCGTGGTGTATGCAGGCGGCTGGAGTGATGCTCCAGCCGTTATTTGATTCCAAAAAGAATTTGGAGGGAAGAACAATGTTGAGAAAGATTTTTTGCGGAATGCTGGCCCTGGTTTTGGCGTTGTCCGCAGGCTTTGGCTGCGTGGCAGAAGACGAGGTTAAGACGCTGCGCGTCGCCATGGAATGCAGCTATGCTCCATACAACTGGACCCAGCCGGATGACAGCAACGGCGCCGTGCCCATTGAAGGCAGCCCGGATTATGCGTATGGATATGACGTAATGATGGCCAAGCACATTGCCGAGGCGCTGGGCATGGAGCTTCAGATCGTCAAGCAGGATTGGGATTCCCTGGTTCCCGCCGTACAAAGCGGCGTGGTAGACTGCGTCATCGCCGGCCAGTCCATTACCAGCGCGAGAATGCAGTCCGTGGATTTCACGACGCCGTACTATTATGCGTCCATTGTGACGCTGGTAGCCGCGGACGGCAAGTACGCCGAAGCGGCCAGCGTGGCGGATCTGGCGGGGGCAACCTGCACGTCGCAGATCAACACGGTGTGGTATGACCTGTGCCTGCCCCAGATCCCGGACGCCAATATTCTTCCCGCCCAGGAAACCGCGCCGGCCATGCTCGTGGCGCTCAACAGCGGCAGGGTGGATCTGGTGGTTACCGATATGCCTACGGCCATGGCTGCCTGCGTCGCATATCCCAACTTCAAGCTGTTGGATTTCAGCGAAACCGAAGGCGGATTTGAGGTTTCGGAGGAAGAAATCAACATCGGCATTTCGCTGCAGAAGGGAAACACCGAATTGCTGGATGCCATCAACGGCGTGTTGGCGGAGATGACCGTGGAAGACTTTACGGCCATGATGGAAGAAGCGATTTCCGTTCAGCCCTTGAACAACTAACGATTTGGTGGACAGAAGCCGCGTTTGGCGCGGCTTCTGCCATGCTTTGCAAAAAGATACAGCCCCGTTATCGGAGGAGGAAACGTCATGCTGCCCACAGGGTTTGGAGAAAGAATCATCTATATTTTGCAGAAATACGGCATGTCATTTTTGCGCGGCGCAGGAACCACCATGATCATCGCGTTGGTGAGCACGCTGGTTGGCTGCGTCATTGGTTTTGCCGTGGGCATTGTGCAGACGCTGCCTGCAGACCGCAAGGA